>NZ_JAKGBF010000015.1:0-122054 GCF_021530695.1 Pseudoalteromonas sp. OF5H-5 | reverse complement strand
TACTTTCGAAAGATGAAGGTGGTCGTCACACTCCTTTCTTCAAAGGTTACCGTCCACAGTTCTACTTCCGTACAACAGACGTAACTGGTGACATCCAGCTACCAGACGGCGTAGAAATGGTAATGCCAGGCGACAACATCAAGATGACTGTTGAGCTAATCGTACCAATCGCGATGGACGAAGGTCTACGTTTCGCTATCCGTGAAGGTGGCCGTACAGTAGGCGCTGGTGTTGTAGCAACAATCGAAGAGTAATCTTCGTAGCAGCGATTTTATATCGCGACCAGCAAAAAAGGTCGTTCTCTGATAAAGAGTACGGCCTTTTTTAATGCCTTGTAGATGCGATTTTATATCGCGATCAATGAAAGGGTCATCCTCCAATAAGGCGTACAGACTTTTTAACACCTAGTAGCAGCGATTTTATATCGCGACCTGTGAAAAGGGTCATTCTCAAATAAGAAATACAGATTTCTTAATACCTCGTAGCAGCGATTTTAGATCGCGACCTGCGAACAGGGTCATTCGCCTATAAAAGCATCATTTCTGTCATTGTGATGTTTATAACGAACAACTCGATAATGTTCTTATATTTGCTTTCGATAGCTTAAAATCCATATTCTCACCATTTAATCTCCCTATTCTATATGCTGATATCCTGCCACCAGTCACGTAAAAATTTGGTTAATTGCGTAAAGGTGTGCACAATAAGCCCATATAAAACCTAAAATTAGGGAGTGTAAAGATGTTAGGTCTTTCGGCTCGAACAATTTCCGCTGTGCTCAGCATTACAATGTCGCTATGTACTTTTGCAAGTTTTGCTAATGTAGATAAAGACAGATCCTATATTTTGGCAACAGCCTCATCTGGCGGCACTTTTTATCCAGTAGGTGTCGCGATTGCGACACTAACTAAGCTAAAAGTCACACCGCAGCATGGCATGAGTGTCTCGGCCATTACCTCTGCTGGTTCTGGTGATAACCTTAAACTCATGCGCAATAAAGAAGCTGAACTGGCTATTCTACAGGGTCTTTACGGTGCGTGGGCGACGCAGGGGACGGGGGCAATGGCACCCGTTGGCAAACAAGATTATTTGCGTTCTGTGACTATGCTGTGGCAAAACGTAGAGCACTTTGTCATTGCTAAGAAGTATGCCAAAACGGGCAACGTCTCAGATTTGAAAAACCTATATTCACAAGGGTTTGGTATTGGTAAGCGTAATTCTGGAACGGAAGGTTCTGGGAAGCACATCATGGCTGCACTGGGCGTTGATAGTGACAAATTCACTTTGGTGCATAAAGGTTACGCGGGCTCTTCTAGCGCTCTACAAAATGGTCAGATTGCGGGAATGAATATTCCAGCAGGAGTGCCTGTCAGCGCTATTACAAGTGCTTATGCAGCCGATGCCAATGGTATCACGGTGCTGGATTTTACTGATGAGCAGCTAAATAAAGTCAACGCTGAGGTAGAACTATGGTCACGCTTCGAGATCCCAGCTAACACTTACCCCGGCCAAACTAACGCAATCAAAACGATTGCGCAGCCAAACTTTCTTGCTGCACATAAAGACATGAGTGAGGAAGATGTATATCTACTCACCAAGGCAATTTATGAAAATTTAGTCTTTCTTCAAACCATCCATAAAGCGACTAAAGCCATGGCGATAGAAAAGGCACTCATGGGACTGCCTGCTAAGCTACATCCCGGCGCGCTGAAGTATTATAAAGAAATAGGTATTGCCGTACCTGCTCATCTGCAGTAACGCCGCCAACTAAGTAAAACGGGATAGTATCTATCAATGAGTAATAGTAGCAATGAGCAAAGCACATTAGCAGCACCAACAGCAGATCGTGAGCGGATCGCTTTTTATTTAGCGATACTCACGAGTCTGTTGCACCTCTATTTTAACTTGGTCGCCACTTGGCCGGATAACTATATTTCAGCCATTCATTTCATGCTATTTGGTAGCATTATCTTGCTCACCTTGCCACTTAGAGTTGGTAAATTAGCAGTGCTTTCTAGCGTTATTGATATCGGGCTGTTTATCGGTTTAATCGTGAGCTGTGGCTATCTTGTTCTGTACAGTGATGCGCTGGCTGCGCGTAATTATGAATTTGCTACGGCTGACTGGATAGCTTCTTTCACCGCTGTACTCCTCGCGCTTGAGTTGGTCCGGCGCTGTATGGGCTGGTTTATCCCGATGATGATCCTACTGGCGATGAGTTATGTACTGTTTTTGGGACAGTATATTGATGGCGTGTTTCATTTCGCTGGTTTAAGTGCAGAAACTATTTTGTTTCGCAATTACTTTGATGACGGCTTGTTTGGACCTATTGCTAAAATCTCTTGGACGTTTGTTTTTATGTTTATCTTGTTTGGCGCATTTCTAGTCCAAGCAGGAACTGGGGATTTTATCATTCGCTTTGCCAATGCGCTTGTTGGTCGCATGGTTGGCGGACAAGGGCTTGTTGCTGTCGTGAGCTCGGGTATGATGGGCTCCGTATCGGGCTCTGCTATCGCGAATACAGCGGCGACTGGGGTGATCACCATTCCATTAATGAAGAAAGCTGGCTTTCCTGCAAAGTTTGCGGCAGCAGTTGAAGCGGGAGCATCGACGGGAGGTCAGCTGATCCCGCCGATTATGGGGGCTGGTGTATTTGTGATGGCCTCCTATACTCAAATTCCTTATCTTACGATAATTGCGGCGGCCTTTGTTCCCGCACTGCTTTATTTCGCATCTATCGCCATCTTTGTACGTATTCAAGCTACACGTTTGAATATCCAGCCAGCATTAGAGTCAGGGCAATTGAGTGCTTGGCAAGAGCTGAAGTCCGGTTGGCATCATTTATTACCTATCGTGTTGCTCGTAACATTGATGATTTATGGCTTTACGCCAACTTATGCAGTCAGCATTGCGACGCTCAGTGTGTGTCTGTTTTCTTTGTTTTCACCTGCGCCGATGAGGTGGTCAAAGATTTTGGCTGCGCTTGCAAATGCAACTGAAAACAGCGCCAAGACAGCAATATTATTGGTGGCCATTGGCATGCTGGTTAATTGTATTTCGATCAGCTCATTAGGGGTTACTTTTTCTCTAATGATAAATGAATGGGCGGGAGCAAGCTTGATACTGTTGTTGGTATTGATTGCACTGGCCTCGTTAATTATCGGTATGGGACTGCCCGTGACGGCATCATATATTGTGTTGGCAACGCTTTCTGCACCGGCTTTGTATGGCTTGATCAGCCAGTCTGCACTGGTAGAGATCATAGTAAATGGTCAACTCAATGACACTGCGACGATGATGATGAGTATGATGGCGCCAGCACTAGGTGAGATATACAACCAGCCAAATATTACCACGGCTCAAGTGTTTACTATTTTGGCAAGCTTGCCGCCAGAGGCTATTGATATTATTCGCAGTAGCCAATTTGATACCACGCATTTAGCCATGATGTTACTCTCTGCCCATATGATTATTTTTTGGTTATCGCAAGATAGCAATGTGACACCGCCAGTATGTTTGGTCGCTTTTACCGCTGCGGGAATTGCCAAAACACCGCCGATGGCAACAGGTATAGAAGCATGGAAAACGGCCAAAGCATTATACATCGTTCCTTTACTGTTTGCTTATACGCCGTTTATTGGAGGGAGTAACTTTGAGATCATGCAGGTTTTTTTCACCGCGCTTATAGGGATGTACGCTTTGGTAGCAGCGATATACGGTTATGCAGAGGCGAAGCTCAATAAGCCAATTAGGATGGTGCTAGCGCTTTTAGGTATCGCTTTAGTTTGGCCGCATCAAATGATCTCTGTAGATATAGCGGCGGCACTATGTGTTATTGCTGTTGTTATAAAGCAAGTAGTAGATAATCGTCTAACTTAAGCTTTGCTATGCACCATAAAGTAGGCCCCTAAATTGGGGCCTTATGATATTAGACGATATGCTGAATAGACTGATGTATTCGAGCAGGTAGCAGGGTTTTTAAGTACTGCTCTAAAGTATGTAGTGATTCTGTGCCGCGAATGCCCACGGCTTCATCTTGTTCTATAAAGCCTTGCTCTTTTAGACTAGTAACAAACGCACTGAGCACTTTTTTATCAAAAAACTCTGGGCTTTTGATACCGTGTAAAGTTCCTAGTCGGTCGGCAAGAAGTGCACTTTCTTTTTCAAGCTCGCTACGACTTAATCCTTGATGACGCTTAACGAGGTTAATCGTGATTGCATAGCGTTCAAGCGTTAAGTGGATCACTTTACCTAGCATTTCTAATTGTGCCAATGCGCTACCATCTTTGTTAACTGAGGCAAGGTGACCATCAAAGGTGATCAGATCCTTAGCCGCAAAGTATTCAAAAATGGACTCTATATATCCTGTCTTAAGGTCTGTTAAGAACCACTCTTTTGCAAACAAGGGATACAACAGCGCTACCTCTTTGCGGCACTCATCAACAGTCAAGCTGTAGCGATTGAAGAGCTGCTGAGCGATTAAGCTTGGTACGGCAAACAGGTGCAGAATATTGTTACGGTAATAATTAAGCAGAGCGCGTTCTTTTTCCTTAACACTAATGATGCTGCCAAAACTGTCTTCAATAATATCGAACTTATCAAGCTTAAGCGCATGATCGAGTAGGCCCTCAGGACTCGAATCTGGCACCGTCGCATTGTCGTGATAAGGTGCATGTCTGTGTAGTCCAAGATACAAATCGAGCTGTTGTAGCAGTTGTGATTTAGGCAATGCAAATTGCTCGTTACTCAGCAAAATTGTCGCAAGCAAATTAACTGAGTTCAGTGCTGCTGAGTTATTTATCTCAGTCATGATGACATCAGCGAGATCGGCAACTTGCTTGTTCAGCCAAGCTGGCTTTTGAGTTTCGGTGGGGTGGATAGAATCACGCCAATCTGGTTGATGTTCATTTAAAAATTGGTTGACTGATATCGGATCGCCAAAATTTAAATACCCTCTACCATAGTTTTTAAGGTTCTTAATCGCCTTAAAAATACCAAAGATAGACTCATTTTTCTTACTGTTGCCAGCCAGCTCTTTGAGGTAGGTGTTGATCTCCATAACATGTTCGTAGCCGAGATAAACGGGCACTAATGATATAGGTCTATCAATGCCGCGAAGCATAGATTGCAGTGTCATTGCCAGCATCCCCGTTTTTGGTGGTAGTAGACGACCTGTACGACTGCGGCCGCCTTCGGTATAAAACTTAACGGAATACCCTTTGATAAATAACTGACTTAAATATTCCTTGAATACCGCGGAATAGAGTTTGTTGCCCGAAAAAGAGCGGCGAATAAAGAAGGCACCACTACGACGGAAAATCGGGCCCGCAGGGAAAAAGTTGAGATTAACGCCAGCTGCGATATGCGGTGGTACTAAACCCTGATGGTAAATCACATAAGTTAGAAGCAAGTAATCCATATGGCTACGATGACATGGCACGTAAATGATCTCGTGTCCTTTGTCCGCAAGTGCTTGTACTTTGTCTGAGTTATTAACTTCAATACCATTATAAAGCTTGTTCCACAGCCAAGTGAGGGCCCTGTCAGCTACGCGCACCATGGCGTCTGAATAGTTTGCGGCTATTTCGTCTAATAATCTAAGTGCTTGTAATCTCGCTTCTTCCTGACTTAGACCTTTTGACTTTGCTTCTTCTGCAATGGCCTTTTTAATGCTTTGCGACGCTAAGATAGAATTAAATAGCTGCTCACGTGATGGTAATTTGGGGCCGGTAGCAGCCAACTTTTGACGACGGAAGTGCACGCGTGCAACGCGCAGCAGCTTATGTGGCAGCTCCTCAACGTCTGCTTTATCGTTTAACAATTGGTTGAGTTCAATCGGGCGGGAAAATCGAACAAAGTTATCCCTGCCTGAAAACAAGATCACAAAGCATTTGCGTAGCCAGCTCGGTGTTAATGAGTTGGATAATAAGGTTCCCACACCAGGCTTTTCTTTACCTGGATTACGACCCCACAATATAGTGACTGGAATAACTTGCGCATCGGTATTGTCGTTATCTTTTAAGGCTTCAAAAATCGCTTTGCTATGTTCAAGCGCATCACTTGGTTTATGACTATTACCAAAGACACTTGGCGGAGTCTGGATCCCAACAAAACGATTGAGCTCTTTATTGCCAATTCGCGCTTTTTGAGACGGCCTTGGTAAACCAAGCTTTTTACACATAACGTCTAGCGCGACCATGTCTGATACCGAGTCGAGTCTCGCTACATAAAATGTGGGAATGCTGGGATCTAGCTCGTAATCCTCAATGGGATGCTCTGGCAATACTTTACTTTTAACAAAAAGCCAGTTGCTACAGCGAGCGATGGTTGTTAGCAAATAAGAAAAAATCTGCATGGGAATACCGAACAATTATCATTAACCATAGAATACCAAGATTTAACTGGACTGACCATTTTCAAAGGTGTCATCCATGTTTTCCTGCCGCAATATATCTATGGAAGATTAACAGAAGCAAATGCTTGAGTAGAGTGAATTTTGCTCTAAGTGCTTTTTGTGAGTGAAATATTGTGTATGTTCAATGCGCTTTATCTGCGCGACAGCGCCTACGGATCCGAGCGATAAAATTACTTTGTATTAGTTGTTGCATTTATCACCAATATCACTATAATATGCAGACTTTCTTGACCATAGTGTCTAGGAAAGTAAATGAAAGGTCTGGATTTCAGGCCCTATGAACAGGAACTCCAATTGTGAGTTCAACGGTAGAAATAAATTAACAACCGACTTCTCAGGAATAATTGAGTTAGTCTCGGTCGTTTTTTTATGCTCTTTTTAAATGCTCTTTTTATTTTGAGGTTTAAGAATGTCAAATCAACGCATTCGTATTCGCCTAAAAGCTTTTGACCACCGTTTGATTGACCAATCAACGGCGGAAATCGTGGAAACAGCGAAGCGCACTGGTGCACAGGTTCGTGGTCCAATCCCACTACCTACGCGCAAAGAACGTTTCACAGTATTGATCTCTCCGCACGTAAACAAAGACGCGCGTGATCAGTATGAAATCCGCACCCACAAACGTCTGATCGACATCGTAGAACCAACTGACAAGACTGTAGACGCTCTAATGCGCCTAGACCTTGCTGCTGGTGTTGATGTTCAAATCAGCCTGGGTTAATCGGAAGATTAGAGAGGTTTTAGGAAAATGGCATTAGGTCTAGTCGGTCGTAAAGTGGGTATGACACGTATCTTCACTGAAGATGGTGTATCTATCCCTGTGACAGTTATCGAAGCGACTCCTAACCGTGTTACGCAGATCAAATCTGACGCAACTGACGGTTATAACGCGCTTCAAGTTACTGCAGGCGAGAAAAAAGCAAGCCGTGTAAACAAACCAGCAGCGGGTCACTTCGCTAAAGCTGGCGTTGAAGCGGGTCGCGGCCTGTGGGAATTCCGTCTTAACGGCGGTGAAGGTGAATTTGAAGTAGGTTCAGAGCTAACTGTTGAACTTTTCACAGAAGTGAAAAAAGTAGACGTTACTGGTACTTCAAAAGGTAAAGGTTTCCAAGGTGGTGTTAAGCGCTGGAACTTCAGCATGCAAGACGCAACTCACGGTAACTCTCTATCTCACCGTGCTCCTGGTTCAATCGGTCAAAACCAGTCTCCTGGTAAAGTTTTCAAAGGTAAGAAAATGGCCGGTCAAATGGGTAATGTTCGTTCAACGACACAGAACCTTGAACTAGTACGTGTTGACGCAGAGCGTAACTTGCTTTTAGTTAAAGGTGCAGTACCTGGCGCTATCGGCGGTGACGTTATCGTTAAACCAGCTGTTAAAGCATAAGTCCTGGAGATTTAGTGATGGAATTAGCAATTAAAGGCGCTGGCGCGCTTGAAGTTTCCGAAGCTACTTTTGGACGTGAGTTTAACGAAGCATTAGTACACCAAGTAGTTGTTGCTTATGCAGCAGGTGCTCGTCAAGGTACTAAAGCTCAACTGACACGTTCTGAAGTACGCGGTGGTGGTAAGAAACCATTCCGCCAAAAAGGTACTGGCCGTGCACGTGCTGGTACAATCCGCAGCCCAATCTGGCGCAGCGGTGGTGTGAGCTTTGCAGCTAAGCCGCAAGATCACAGCCAAAAAGTTAACCGTAAAATGTATCGCGGTGCGATCAAGAGCATTCTTTCTGAGCTTGTTCGTCAAGATCGTCTAGTAGTTGTTGAAAACTTTGGTCTAGAAGCACCAAAGACTAAAGAACTAGTAGCTAAGCTTAAAGAACTTGAGCTTAAAGACGTACTAATCGTGACTGAAGAAGTAGATGAGAATCTATTCCTTTCTGCACGTAACCTGTACAAGGTTGACACGCGTGACGTAGCTGGCATCGACCCAGTAAGCCTAATCGCTTTCGATAAGGTTCTGATTACTGCTGCTGCTGTTAAGCAACTTGAGGAGGCGCTAGCATGATCCGTGAAGAACGTCTTTTAAAAGTAATCCTTGCTCCACACATCTCTGAGAAGAGCACTGTATCTGCTGAAGAAAACAACACTATCGTTTTCAAAGTAGCTAAAGATGCAAACAAAGCAGAAATCAAAGCTGCTATTGAAAAGCTTTTCGAAGTAGAAGTAACTGGTGTTCGCACTCTAAATGTTAAGGGTAAGACAAAGCGTACTGGTATGCGTTTTGGCCGTCGTAGCGATTGGAAAAAAGCATACGTTACTCTTAAAGAAGGTAGCGAGCTAGACTTTGTCGGCGGCGCCGAGTAATAAGGGGAGTTAGAATTATGGCACTTCAAAAGTGTAAACCAACTTCTGCGGGTCGTCGTCACGTCGTTAAAGTGGTTAACCCTGATCTACACAAGGGTAAGCCTTACGCTCCGCTATTAGAGAAAAACTCTAAATCAGGTGGTCGTAACAACAACGGTCGTATCACGGTTCGTCACATCGGTGGTGGTCATAAGCAGCACTACCGTGTAATCGACTTTACACGCACAAAAGATGGCATTCCAGCTAAAGTTGAGCGTCTAGAGTACGATCCAAACCGTAGCGCAAACATCGCTCTTGTATTATATGCAGACGGTGAGCGTCGTTACATTATTGCACCTAAGGGTCTTAAAGCAGGTGATGCAATCCAATCTGGTGTTGATGCACCAATCAAGGTTGGTAACACACTACCTATGCGTAATATCCCTGTAGGTTCTACTGTACACAACGTTGAACTTAAACCTGGCAAAGGTGCACAAATTGCACGTTCTGCTGGTGCTTACGTACAGATCCTTGCTCGTGAAGGTCAATACGTAACACTACGTCTTCGCTCTGGCGAAGTTCGTAAGGTTGAGTCTGATTGTCGTGCGACTCTTGGCGAAGTAGGTAACGCAGAACACATGCTACGTTCACTAGGTAAAGCTGGTGCAAATCGTTGGCGTGGTATCCGTCCTACAGTTCGTGGTGTTGCCATGAACCCGATTGACCACCCACACGGTGGTGGTGAAGGTCGTACTTCTGGTGGTCGTCACCCTGTATCTCCATGGGGCGTACCTACTAAAGGTTACAAGACTCGTAAGAACAAGCGTACTGATAAGTTTATCGTACGTCGTCGTACTAAATAATAGTTGAGGAATTGCCATGCCACGTTCTCTCAAGAAAGGTCCATTTATTGACCTACACTTGCTGAAGAAGGTAGAGAAAGCGTTGGAAAGCGGTGACAAGAAGCCAATTAAAACTTGGAGCCGTCGTTCAATGATCATACCTAACATGATCGGATTGACCATCGCTGTCCATAATGGTCGTCAGCACGTTCCTGTGTTCATCACAGACGAAATGATCGGTCACAAACTGGGTGAATTTGCACCTACACGTACTTACCGCGGTCACGCTGCGGATAAGAAAGCTAAGAAGCGTTAATCGGAGGGTATGATGGAAGCATTAGCTAAACACAAATTCGCCTCTGGTTCGGCGCAGAAAGCACGTCTAGTGGCAGATCAGATCCGTGGACTTCCGGTTGATCGCGCGCTAGAAATCCTGGCGTACAGCCCGAAGAAAGCGGCTGTATTAGTTAAGAAAGTACTTGAGTCTGCTATCGCGAACGCGGAGCACAACGAAGGTGCTGACATTGATGAGCTTAAAGTGGCTAAAGTATTTGTAGACGAAGGTCCTACAATGAAACGTATTATGCCACGTGCTAAAGGACGCGCAGACCGCATCCTTAAGCGTACAAGCCACATCACTGTTGTGGTATCGGATAGCTAGGAGATATAAGTAATGGGACAAAAAGTTCATCCTACTGGTATTCGCCTAGGTATCTCAAAGCCTTGGGTATCTACTTGGTACGCGAATACAAAAGATTTCTCTGAACAGCTTTTTGGCGATCACAAAGTACGTCAATACCTTACTAAGGAATTGAAAAGTGCTTCTGTAGCTAAGATCGTTATCGAGCGTCCAGCTAAATCAATCCGTGTAACAATTCACACAGCTCGTCCTGGTGTTGTTATCGGTAAAAAAGGTGAAGATGTTGAAAAGCTTCGCCAAGCTGTAACTAAGCTTGCTGGTGTACCTGCGCAAATCAACATCGCAGAAGTACGCAAGCCAGAGCTAGATGCACAATTAGTTGCTGACGGTATTTCTTCTCAGCTAGAGCGTCGTGTTATGTTCCGTCGTGCTATGAAGCGCGCAGTACAGAACGCAATGCGTCTAGGTGCTAAGGGTATCAAAGTTGAAGTAAGCGGCCGTCTAGGCGGTGCTGAAATCGCACGTTCTGAGTGGTACCGTGAAGGTCGTGTACCTCTACACACTCTACGTGCTGATATCGACTACGCAACTTCAGAAGCTTTGACCACTTACGGTATCATTGGTGTTAAGGTTTGGATCTTCAAAGGCGAAGTAATTGGTGGTCTTCCACTAGTTCAAGAGCAAGAGAAGCCAGCTAAACGTGCGCCGAAGAAAGCTAAAAAAAGTGCTAAGTAAGAGGTAGCGACTAATGTTACAGCCAAAACGTACAAAATTCCGTAAGGTACACAAAGGCCGCAACCGTGGTCTGGCTACCAGCGGTAACAAAGTTAGCTTCGGTTCTTTCGGCTTGAAAGCGACTGGCCGTGGCCGTATGACTGCTCGTCAAATCGAAGCAGCTCGTCGTGCTATGACACGTCACGTCAAGCGTCAAGGTAAAATCTGGATCCGTGTATTCCCAGATAAGCCAATTACAGAAAAACCGCTTGAAGTTCGTATGGGTAAAGGTAAAGGTTCTGTTGAATACTGGGTTGCTGAAATTCAGCCTGGTAAAGTTCTTTACGAAATGGAAGGTGTTTCTGAAGAGCTTGCTCGTGAAGCATTTAACCTTGCTTCTCGTAAACTACCATTCAAGACAACTTTCGTAACTCGGACGGTAATGTAATGAAAGCTAGCGAATTAAAAGACAAAAGCGTAGAAGAGCTAAATGCTGAACTTCTAGAGCTACTTCGTGAGCAGTTTAATCTGCGCATGCAAGCGAGCACTGGTCAGCTAGCTCAAACTCACGAACTGAGAAAAGTACGTCGCAACATTGCGCGTGTTAAAACGGTTATTAACCAGAAGGCAGGTGCATAATGAGCGATAAGATCCGTACTCTTCAAGGTCGTGTAGTAAGCGATAAAATGGACAAATCAATCGTTGTTGCTATCGAGCGTCAGGTTAAACACCCGATCTACGGTAAGTTCATCAAGCGTACAACTAAGTTGCACGCACACGATGAAAACAACACGGCACTAGCAGGTGACGTCGTGACTATTCGCGAATGTGCGCCAATCTCTAAGAAAAAATCTTGGACGCTAGTTGACGTGATTGAACGTCCTAAGAAAGCTTAATTTTAGTTTTTAACTAAATTAGACTTTTGATAAAGCCCCAGCATCAGCTGGGGCTTTTGCGTTTCTGGATAGCTCTTATAAGCAGCTATCGAGCACCAATTGTATTAGGTAAATGAGCAATTTGAAGCGGAGAAATAGCTTTAGTAGCTAGGCAAAAATTTTGCTATTTAGTTGTTCTAAATGAGAAATTTTTAACGACGCTAATATGGTATTTCACCCTTCAAATTGATTGGAGACTTAGTGCAATTGGTATAACCACCCGATCTACGGTACTCTTTATAGAAAGAAAGCATCAAGCGTACAACTAAGTTGCACGCACACGATGAAAACAACACAGCTACTCACAGGTGACGTCGTGACTATTCGCGAATGTGCGCCAATCTCTAAGAAAAAATCTTGGACGCTAGTTGACGTGATTGAACGTCCTAAGAAAGCTTAATTTTAGTTTTTAACTAAATTAGACTTTTATAAAGCCCCGGCATCTGCTGGGGCTTTTGCGTTTATGGATGTATGTTTGAGCGCAACGAAGATGGTTGGTTATTACCTCTATATACTTATTTGTTCCAGAGTAGATAGTTTTATCGCAGTGCTGGACGTAATACGCCGCTCCTTATTCAACAAGCCAATCATAAATATGGAGCATTAAAGGTCGTTACTTTACTTTGTTCGATTTTTAATCGGTACATTTCTTTACTAAATCAAAAAACACGACAATGATTATTGTATTAAATACAAGCTAATAGTTTTGGCATCTATGAATGCTGATAGGCTTATCTATAAATACAATGTCAGGTGCTTTTATGCTTTCTAAGTTAAGGTTAAGCCAACAATTATCTACTTCATTTGGAGTAATGATTGTACTTATGGTTGCACTCTCTAGCGTCGCTTATGTTGGATTGAATGGCGGTTATAGTAATTTTGTTGAGTATCGCTCTTTGGCAAGGGCTAGCAATCTAGCAAGTACATTAGAAGCGAATTTGCTCTCGCTTAGGATCAATGTGCTGAATTATTTGAAGCAGCAATCAAAAGACGATATTGAACAATTTGAACAGAAGGTAAGGCTTTTACATGATGAACTAGCGGAAGCCAAGGAGGCCCTTAGTCAAAAAGAAAGCAAGCAGCTTATTGAAAAAAGTGAAACAGCTTTGGTTACATATGAAACTGCTTTTAGGGAGATTATGGCACTTTATGGTCGTAGAAATACTGTGGTTCATGACGGGCTGGATAAAATAGGCCCTCAAATGCGCAAGAATATTTCGCAATTAATAGAATCTAGCATTGATATGAGTGACTTTGAAGGACTTGCCGCTGCTACACATATGCAGGAAAAGCTGCTGCTAGGAAGACTTTTCGTAACGAAATTCTTAGTGAGTAACCAGTTAAATGACTACAACAGAGCCATGGATGAACTAAAGCAAGAGAAGATGTTTCTAACTCAGTCTAAGTCTAGGTTTATGAATGAAAATGCAAAAAATTTACTGCTTGATATAGAACAATCAGGAGAACGCTACTTAGATGGAGTGAGAGAAGTACAAGATATTATCACAGAGAGAAATCGACTGATTACCGAAGTACTAAATATTAATGGTCAAAATATCGCAGAGCATTTGGCACGTGTGAAAGAATCGATCAAGGAAAGACAGGATGAATTAGGTCCCATAGCTCAAAGTGAGAGTAGGAAGACAGTAACAGTTATTATTGCAGTATCTGTTGTGGTAATTTTGTTAGGCTGCTTTTTAAGTTGGTATATCACACGACTAATCAAAGCCCCTATTGGTGGGGAGCCAAAAGAAATCGCAGAAGTGGCATCAAGGATAGCCAGTGGCGACCTCACAATACAGTTTGACAGGGGGGAATCGGTGAGCGGTATTTATTTGGCAATGCGTGATATGGCTGACAAACTAAAAGCCATCATTGCAGAAATTCAAAGCTCCACGCATGCATTATCTTCCTCGTCGGAAACTCTTAGTGCTATCACCTCCCAGTCTAAACAAGGAGCAGATAACCAAATGGAGCAACTCAGTCATAGTGCTGTTTCGATGAATGAAATGGCTGCTACGATTGCTGAGATAACCCAAAGTGCTCAACTCGCAGCGGATGCCGCGACCGATGCGGATTCTCAATCTAATTCAGGTGTTCAAGTTGTTGTTGCAACACAGCAAGCAATGGAAGGTCTAGTTGGTAAAATAGAAAATGTTAGCAAAACCATTGAGAATCTTGAACAAGAAACAGAGTCGGTAGGTTCTATTTTGGATGTTATCAGGGGTATCGCGGAGCAAACTAATTTGTTGGCGCTCAACGCAGCGATTGAAGCCGCAAGAGCAGGCGAACAAGGGCGAGGCTTTGCCGTAGTGGCTGACGAGGTGAGAAGCCTTGCGAGTCGCACCCAGAAGAGTACAGACGAAATTCAAGAGATGATCTCTAAATTGCAAAATGAAGCGAAGCGCTCCGTTGGCATGATGCGAGATAACGTTAAAGATGCTAAAGATACAGCAGACAAATCGGCGAAAACGGATGAAGTGTTACAAGCTATTTCTTCATCTGTGAGCACAATTAAAGATATGAATCTACAAATTGCCAGTGCTTCTGAGGAGCAAAACACGGTTACACAGCAGCTTTCGCAAAGTGTGACAGAAATCAGTGAAACTGCACAAGAGACTGCTACGGGAGCCGAGCGCGCGTCAGATGAAGCATTATCGCTGCTGTCTTTATCCCGCACACTCGATAAGTCGGTGAGCAGTTTTAGATTATAAGTACTGTTAGCAAATTCGGCTATAGTCTGGCTGACACATTAACGCCGGCAAGGTTTGGCAAGCTATATCAGAACCACACGTCCTTTCTCTAATCGATGTGGTTGCTGGAGTTGGCCATGAACCCGTTCCACCATTTATCCGTGGAGTATGTTGAGGAGATAACTGCGTGTTAATGTCTGATAGGTTCTTAAGACGTTTTTTGTTTAACTTAAATTGCATTGTCAATTTCCTTTTCTGTTAACGTTAGGTAAATATTTTTGTTTTAAAAGTAATCATTAGTCAATTGCAAAAAATTCATAGGTCCGGAGGGGATAGCACTAAAGTGTGCTGTTTTTTTACAGTACAGCCGTTATGCTAGAGCAAACAATAAAAAATCATCACAGTTATGTTTTCTATCGGGCTGATCAGTCTTATTGCGCTGCTTTATTTAGCGCTTTTATTTACCATTGCATGGGGCGCAGATAGGGCGAGTACTAAATTTAGATCTTATCGTGCCAAGCAAGTTACCTATGCCTTGTCACTAGGGGTGTATTGCACCTCTTGGGCGTTTTTTGGTACTACCGCGCAAGCGGCAAATAATGGCTGGTGGCTTGCCCCAACTTATGTTGGCACGATTTTACTGTTTATATTTGGTTGGCAAGTCTACACACGAATTGCAGAAATATGCCGCCAGCAGCAGCTCACTTCCATGGCGGACTTTATTGCCACTCGTTACGGTAATTCTTCTAGTTTGTCTGGACTCATTTCTCTGATCTCTGTTATTGCGGTTGTGCCCTATATTGCACTTCAGCTTAATGCCACCAGCGCCAGTATCGGTATGCTAACAAGCGACACCCAGCGGGTGAGTGTCACGTTTTGGCAGGATAGTACTTTTTATATCACCTTGCTGTTAGCCCTGTTTGCCATTTTGTTTGGTACACGTAGGCTGAGACCGAGTGAGCATAACCCAGGGTTGATGACTGCAATCGCCTTTGAGTCATTAGTTAAGTTGCTGGCGTTTATTACTGTCGGTGTTTATGTCTGTTTTGTGCTCTTTGAATCGCCCACTCACTTATTTAACCAGGCAGCGCAGCAGGGAATTACCAAGCAAATAGAGGCATCGGCTAGCCCAACCTATGTTTATTTAGTTCATGTTCTTTTAGGGGTATTAGCAACGCTGTGTTTGCCGAGGCAGTTTCATACCTCTTTTATTGAATATGATGAACAAAATCAATTTAAGACCGCACGCTGGTTGTTTCCCGTTTATTTGTTGCTGATTAATTTATTTATTTTGCCAATCGCCTATGCCGGGCTGGTGTATTTTAATGGTCAAGATGTTGGTTACGATACGTTTGTGCTTGCCCTACCACTGGGATCTGATGCACCTTTAGTCGCTTTGACAGCCTTTTTAGGTGGGTTCTCTGCGGCGACGAGTATGGTGATAGTCTCAGCCATCGTGCTATCTATTATGATCACCAATGACTTTATCAATCAATTTTTGTTGCGCCGCTCGCAGTTAAATTCGAGCCATCGGGGTTTATCTAAGTTTAATCTGCTCAATGCTCGACGGGTGGTTATTGTTGGCATTTTATTACTGAGTTATGCCAGTCATCGCGTGCTTGCTGAGGGCAACACGTTGGCCAATATGGGACTGATGTCATTTGCCTTGGTTGCGCAGTTTGCGCCCGCGATGGTGGTTGGTTTATGGTGGCGTGGGGCTTCATGCTTAGGTGCGCAATTGGGGATCGTGACGGGTTTTGCTATTTGGTTTTACACGCTATTGTTACCGAGCCTCATTAGTGGCTTTAACTTCGAAAGTCACTGGTTGAGTGCGGGGCCTTTGAATATCACATGGTTAGCACCTTTAGACTTTTTGGGTCTGGGGTTAGACAGTACGAGCCAGTCCGTCCTGATTTCTTTAAGTGCAAATTTGTTGGTTTATTTGCTGGTGCCGTTTATTTCATCCGCTCGTCTTGCTGAGCGCTTACAAAGCAATAAATTTGTAATGCCGTCAAAATCTGCACAGTCCGCTAACACGGTCTTGAGTTTCCAGGATTTGGCAACATTACTGCAGCGCTTTAGCGAGCAAGCGCGTGCGCAGCAGCTTGTTGAGCTTCATTTTCCTAAAGAGCCTGCAAACTGGAAACTGCCAGCGCCATTGCAAGTGGAAAATATGATCGAACGGGAGATGTCGACGCTCGTTGGCGGGGCATCTGCGAAACTGATTTTAGATGTCGCCAAAGATGAAAAGCGCCAGCCTTTAGAGCAAGTTGCAGAATTTGTAGATGAAGCGTCACAGGTGCTACGTTTTAATCGCGACTTACTGCAGTCGACGATAGAAAACGTCAGTCAGGGGATAAGTGTAGTAGATAGTCAACTGCAATTGGTCGCTTGGAACCAGCGCTACGCAGAAATGTTTAACTATCCAGACAATGCGCTGTTTATCGGTCGTCCTGTGGCTGAGCTTATTCGTTACAATGCGCAGCGTGGGCTATTTGGTGATGCTGATGTCGAGCAGCAAGTAGAGAAGCGTCTATCACATTTACGACGAGGCAATGCATATCGCTACCGCCGTGAGCACCACGATGGCCGAGTGTTTGAAATGCAAGGTAACCCATTGCCTGGCGGTGGATTTGTAACGACCTATACGGATATCACTGAGTTTGTAAAACAACAATCCTTACTAGAGCAAGTTAATGTGAACCTAGAAGAAACAGTCGCGGCAAGGACTAAAGAGTTGATAGATGCCAACCGAGCTTTATCTTCTGCTAAGCGCCAAGCAGAGCATGCAACGGAGAGTAAAACCCGCTTTTTCGCCGCAGCGAGTCATGATCTGTTACAGCCATTTAACGCAGCGAGCCTGTTTTGTTCATTGATGAGTGAAAAGGCCCAAGGGACCGACTTAGCTGAGCTTTCGCAAAGCATCAAAAGTTCATTGGCAAGTGCTGAAGAACTGTTGTCGAGCATTCTTGAGCTCACAAAGTTAGAGGCTGGGGCGTTTAAGGTTAATCGCTCGCGCTTTGCATTGTCGTCACTGCTGGAACCATTGGAAAATGAATATGGGGCGGTTGCGAAAGACAAAGGATTAGCGTTTGCAGTGCAGGTTTGTGATGTCATGCTCTACACCGATAAAGCACTGCTAAAAAGGGTATTGGGAAACTTACTGAGTAACGCTATCCGTTACACTGAGTCTGGTACGGTAAGACTTATTGCTGAATGTCAGGGGGAGAGTGTTTCTATCATTGTTGAAGACACAGGCGTGGGCATTGCAAAGCAAGATCAGGACGCCATATTTCAAGAGTTCAAACAGCTTCACAGTAAAGAGCTAGCGCAGGGGTTAGGACTTGGACTTGCGATCAGCAAACGAATTTGCGAAGTGTTGGAAATTCCCATCACCCTTGGGTCACAACTTAATAAAGGCACACAATTTACCTTAACACTGCCAAGTTTTGGAATGCAGACGGATCAAAAGACCGAAGTAACCGCTGACAAGCCCAGCGGTGATTCGCAATTATCGGGTCTATCTATTTGGTTGCTAGATAATGATGCCAACGCACTTAATGCATTATCTCAAGTATTACTAAGTTGGGGGTGCCAAGTAGCTGTGGCGCGAGATGAAGCAGAGCTTAGCGCGCTGCAAGCAACGAGTCGTGCAGATATGCTGATCGCGGATTATCAGCTTGATCATGGTGTCACGGGACTTGAGGTGATAGCAGCGCTTAAGCTTGATGATATGCCAATCATTATTAACACGGCTAACCACGACGAGGCTATTCGCGAGCGAGTGAGTGATGCAGGGATCCCATTACTCTATAAACCACTTAAAACGCCAGCCCTAAAGCGCATGATTAAGCGACTAATCTAGTTGTTTATGTGCTCGCTTCATCGTCGAGATGCACATCCGTAGCCAGCTGATTAAAGAGGATCCCAGCTTGGGTGCGGTTATACACATTGAGCTTTTTTAAAATAGCTGAAACATGCTGTTTGATGGTGGTCTCTTGAATCGACATTGCATACGCAATCTGCTTATTCAAAAGGCCGTCGGCAATCATGGTTAATACTCGATATTGCTGGGGAGTTAGCTTTTCTAAATTACGCGCAAATTGCGCTTGTTCGCTGTCATTTTCAGGCGCGATATCCACGATTTCGGGTAACCAAGTTTCTCCTTCAATAACGAGCTTGATGGCATCACTGATCACCTCTAGTGAGGAAGACTTGGGAATATAAGCGCTTGCCCCGAGGGCAATGCATTGGCTAATAACGGCTGCCGATTCGTTGGCTGAAACCATGATCACTAATATGTCTGGGTATTGATTTCTTAACCGGGCAAGACCTTCGAGACCTTTCGCGCCAGGAATAGATAAGTCCAAAAATACTAGCTCTGTTTCAGGATGCGCGAGCAACATCTCGAATAAGCTGTCTAAGGTACTGGCTTCTTTGATAGGGTCATGACCAATCGCTTGTGCAGCGGCTTGTTTGAGTGCGCTGCGAAATAATGGGTGGTCATCAGCGATAATTGCTTGCACCTGAGGCATCCTTAACTAACTCCTAGTATCCGTTGTTATAGGGTATTTCCAAAACTACATCAAGTGATTGAGATAGCGAGGCTCCCTTGCAGCCTCGCTTTCGGTGCTAAAAACGATAACCCACGGTAAGCGAAACGGTTCTTGGGTCGCCAAAGTAGCCTATCAAAGTATTATCACCACCAAGCCCCGGCGTGTACTTACTCACATTACTCGGATCGCTCGGGTCTGGTGTCACGAACTGATAGCCTCCTATCATATATTCTTTATCGGTCAGGTTTTTCCCATGAAGACCAACACGCCAATTGCCGTCTGTGCTATACCAATTAATACTCAGGTTGACTAAACCATAGCTATCCTGCGTCAGTAGGCTATCTTCCTCAAATAAGACATAATCACCACGATGGTAGTAGCTGGCATTGAATACCCAATCGCCAATATCACTGTAGAGTTTGTATGTCGCCCCAAGGTTAAAAGTTAAATCAGGGGTGTTAGAAATACTAAAGCGGTCTGATTTGTCAAATGTCGCGCCTGTGTCTGGGTTAGTGTCGAGTACCTCTTCGAAGTCGCTGTCTATATATCCTATTGCGGCGTCAAAACTCAGCGCCTCTGTAGCGACATAGCTCAGCTCGGCTTCAATACCATTTGCTGTAGACTTACCAATGTTGCCAAGTCGTTGGTTTAGATCGGCAGAAGTTGCACCGGGCAATACGGAAATATATTGGCGGTCTTTGTGATCTAACGTGAATAGCGTGATATTGGCTCTTAGATTATCGTTCCACTCGCTTTTCATTCCGATTTCGAATGAATCTACGATTTCAGGGTCTGCAGCAGGCTCTGCGGTGCTGGCTCTGGGGTTGAAGGTGCCGGATTTAAATCCTTGAGCATAGCTGGCAAAGAACATAATATCGCGGTTGTATTGATATTCCACTCCCACTCTTGGTGTAAACCGTGACCAATCTTCTTCATCGTCAAGCACTGACGGTACGAGTTCACCAGCAGGGCGTGTATAACCTGGGATCCAATTTGATTCGGGATACACGACATCAAAGACCAAACCATTGCTGACTTGTGCCTCTTTGCTGTCTTTAGTATAACGAGCGCCCAATGTGAGCGACCACTGCTCTGCTAAATCAATGGTGCCTTGAATGTACGCGGCTTTACTATTTGAGTTGTTACAACCACTGACTTCTCGCGTAAGACCAGGAGCGCCCAAGCTTTGTCCTAACACTTCCAAAATTGCTTGGAATTGACCGCATGATTCGCCATCGTAATAATATAGACCTGAGACAAATTTATAGCCGTTACCTGCATGGCTTAGCTGTATCTCATGCGTGGTTTGCTCGTCATCATAAATGGCGGGTACATCAAAGATCCGTAATGGCGTATTATCAAAGTCGATATTGGTCGGAGAGTAACTATCTCGGCTAGCACCAATGTATTTTATCGTGGTGGCGTCAGAAAGATCCCAGCGAGCGGTCAAACTATATCCCTCAAGCTCGACTTTATTCCAAGTTGGCATACTGGTGTAAGAATCAAATACGCTGTCGGGCACGGGGGCGTCAGTCAGTAAGCTCGGCAACAAGCGATAACCCCCTTTAGAGTTGGAGTCATCGTCGGTTTTATCCCATGCTAACCGGAAGAACAAATCGTCGCTTGGACGATATTCCAAAGTTAACCGCGCAGCTTGAATTTCTTTATTGTAGTTTTCCTTGTCTTGGCCGGGTAGCGTTGAAACCTTGAACTCGCCAAAACCATCTCGATTCAAAGTAGCAAAGCCATAACCTAGATAGAGCGTGTCTTCCACGAGCGGCAATTGACCTGTGATCTTAAGATCGCGTTGATTATAACTACCAACCGTTCCCTCCACGTTAAATGTCGCATCGCCAGACATTTCCTTAGTGACATATTTTATTGCACCACCAATGGTGTTTTTGCCATATAGCGTTCCTTGCGGTCCACGTAGTACTTCAATCTGTTGTACATCAAGGAGGTCGAGTACGGCCCCTTGCGGCCTTGCTAAATAAATGTCATCGACGTAAATGCCGACACCAGGTTCATAACCCCATAATGGGTCTTGTTGCCCGACACCACGAATAAAGGCAGTGAGGGTAGAGTTAGTGCCTCGGCTAGCTTGAAGTGTGGTATTGGGTGAAAACTGCTGGACTTCAGAGAGTATCGAAATGCCATTTTCGAGTAGATCGGTTTCACCGATAGAAGTCACTGCAACTGGAACGGTTTGAAGGTTTTCTACCGTCTTACGCGCCGTGACTTCAATGCGTTCTAGCTTGCCTTCTGATTGTGTTGCTTGTTCTGCTGCCGCTGGGCTGACTTGAGTTGCGAGTGTAATAGCCAACGCGATAGCTGAATATCTAGGTTGGTAAATGTTCATCCTGTGGTCCCTATTATTGTCATTTTGGGTGCTTGTTGTCACACCGAAGCATAGGGGAGTTGTAAAGTTTTTCTATTAGTACCTTAGTACTAATGCCTTGATACGCTAGGATTAACACGGGGTGTAGGGCTTCTATAACCTTAGTACTATGGTTTTTATTGTGCTTGCACGCCACACTGATATTCATCAACAGCATGCCCAACACATCAATTTATAATGGGCATTAATAACAATAAAAGGAAGCCCTTATGCTCAGTATGCTTGGACTGGCAGGGGGACTTGGCCTGCTTATTTGGCTAACTCTCCGTGGCGTAAACTTGTTTATCGCAGCTCCACTGTGCGCTTTATTGGTCGCATTAACGAGTGGCGTTGCGCTATTTCCCACAGAAGCTGTAGAAAGCAGCTTTCTTACACTCTATATGGATGGCTTTGCTGGCTTTTTGAGTGCTTGGTTTTTCATGTTTTTGCTTGGCTCCTTGTTCGGTAAGTTCATGGAAAACAGTGGTGCTGCCGACAGCGTGGCACGTTATATTGTCGACAAGTTAGGTATGAAACATGCGGTATTAGCGGTGGTGATTGCCTGTGCGGTACTAACGTATGGCGGCGTCAGTGTTTTTATTGTGGCTTTCTCTGTTTATCCTATGGCGCTTAGCTTATTTAAAGATGCCAATTTACCAAGGCGCTTTATTCCCGCAACTCTGGCCTTCGGCTCGGTCACCTTTACCATGACTTCGGCAGGCTCTCCTGAAATCCAAAACTGGATCCCAATAAAATATTTAGGCACTTCGCCTTATGCAGCTTGGGAAGTCAGTCTAGTGGTTGCCACGTTTATGGCTATTACGGGCTATTGGTGGTTGAAAAAGATGATAGCCAAAGCGGTGGCAAATGGTGAGCACTTTGAAGCGAAAGAAGACGACCCTGAAATCCATGAACGTAACTATCCTCATCCAATCACTGGCGTACTGCCTCTAATCGTGGTGTTGATTTTATCTTTTACACTTCATGATGTGCTGCAGCAAAGTGCACTCATTGTAGCTCTACTTGGCGGTGTACTCAGTATTGTCGCGATTAACTTTAAGCATTTTCATAACATGGGGGCCGCGATTAACTTAGGCACAACTGGGGCGCTAGTTGCTATCGGTAATACCAGTGCGGTAGTGGGTTTTGGTGCGGTAGCAAAAAACACCGAGGCATTTCAATTAGCGGTCGAGATGATGACACAGATGCCCGGTAATGAGCTACTTGGCGCCGCTGTGGCGGTAAGTGTAATAGCCGGTTTAACTGGTTCGGCATCCGGTGGGCAAGCTATTGCGTTACCCTTAGTGGCACCGCACTACATTGATGCGGGTGTCAATCCAGAACAATTACATCGTGTTGTGGCAATTAGCTCAGGCGCTTTGGATACCTTACCGCACAATGGTTATGTGGTCACAACAATTCGCGCCATCTGTAAAGAAACACATCAACGAGCATATTGGTCCATGGCAGCGTTAACTGCGGTCGTGCCGCTGGTGGGCGTTGCCCTCGCATTAACCCTATTCATCCTATTTTAACGGAGTGATACAGCAATGAAGCGGATTTTCCTGTTACTTTTGTTCGTTGCCAGCAATATTGTCTATGGCAGTGAGACAAACAAACCTATGCTGGTTGAAAAGCGGGCATTTACACTCGCGCATTTTACTACGGAGTCTGGAGCCAACATTCCTGACGTTAAGGTCGGCTGGGAAAGCTATGGCAAATTAAATGCTGACAAAAGCAATGTAATTTTGATCACGCATTTCTTTTCTGGCACATCTCACGCTGCGGGTAAGTATCGAGAGTCTGACGTATTGGCAGGTTACTGGGATGCCATTATCGGCCCGGGTAAAGCGATAGATACTAACAAGTACTTTGTGATAAGCGCAGATACTTTGGTCAATGCAAACTGGCATAGTAAAGATGTGATCACGACGGGCCCGGCGTCTATTAATCCGAAAACAGGCAAACCTTACGGCTTGGATTTTCCCGTGGTGACTATCGGTGATTTTGTTGAAGTGCAAAAGCAACTACTGGATAGCTTAGGTATCGACAAACTACATGCGGTGATGGGCGCGTCTATGGGGTCTTTCCAAGCGTTAGAATGGTCGGTGCGCTATCCCGAAAAAGTGTCACGTTTAATTCATGTGATTGGCGCGGCAAAGATGGATGCTTGGACCGTTGCGGCGTTAGAGAAATGGGCTTTACCTATCCGACTTGATCCAAATTGGCAGGGCGGGGACTACTACGACGGGGAAAGGCCGCTTGCTGGACTCACGGCCACGATGCTTAATATTACTCAAGACGCGATGCACCCCGCTATTTACAACGCCAGTTTTCCAGACTTTATTGTGCTTGATCCCAAAGCAAAACAAGATATTCGTCAGCTTCCTAAACTCAGCCAAACGCTAGCCACACGCGCACGAGAGAGGGCCGAAACGCAAGATGCGAATTCTATCTTGTATTTAGTCCGCGCCTCGCAATTATACACCGCAGGCATGCAAGGTAATTTTGATAGCGCTATCGATAAAATCACAGCAAAGGTTTTGTTGATGCCTGCAAGCAATGACTTGTTATTAAGGCCTGAGCCCATTCGTAAGTTAGCAGAAACCCTTAAAGCCAAGAATAAAGACGTGCAAATTACAGAGATAGAAGGCGTTTGGGGGCATTTAGACGGTATTTTTTCAATTCAATCACAGGCTGACACCATTGCTCAGTTCTTAGCAAAATAATCAAGGAGTGACGATGAAGACGGCGTTGATCACAGGGGCTGCAAGTGGCATTGGTCGCTATATCGCGATGGCCCTGAGCAAACAAGGTTACAGCTTATTGCTCGTAGATTTGAACTTAGCGCAAGCACAGACGGTAGCCGAGTCTATCGTCTGTGACGGAGGAAATGCACAAGCGTTTGCACTCAATATCGCTAATAAGCAAGACATCGCTGACTTTATCCGTCAGCACGATAACATTGATGTGCTTATCAATAACGCAGGCGTGCAACATGTTGAAGCACTAGAGCATTATCCAGAAGATAAATGGCAATTGCTGCAAGACGTGATGCTAACAGGCCCGGCCATGTTGTGTAAGGCGGTATTGCCGCATATGCGTAAAGGAGGCTTTGGTCGCATCGTCAATATTGGTTCTATCCATGCTCTAGTTGCTTCTAAATATAAGTCTGCTTATGTCGCTGCAAAACATGGGTTAATGGGATTTGGCAAAGTATTGGCGCTGGAAACCGCAGACTGCGATATCACCGTGAACACCATTTGCCCCGCTTATGTAAAAACCCCATTGGTAGAAGAGCAAATTACCGCGCAAGCGAAACAGCATGGGATCAGCGAAGATGAAGTGATAAACAATATCATGTTGGCGCCAATGCCGAAAAAGGCCTTTATAGGGTTGGATGAGATTGCTCATGCCGTCAATTTTTTACTCGCAAATGAGTCACGCAACATTACTGGTCAAGCCATAGTGCTGGACGGCGGCTGGACAGTGCAATAGGAGGAATGATGGCTGGATTTGATAAGGTAGTCGTAAGCTACGAAGAAGCAATGGCAGGACTGTGTGATGGCATGACCGTGATTGCAGGGGGCTTTGGTTTGTGTGGGATCCCTGAAGGTTTGATAAGCCAAATACGCCACTCGGGCACAAAGGACTTAACCGTGGTTTCTAATAACTGCGGAGTAGACGGGTTTGGTTTAGGGATTTTGCTTGAGGATAAGCAGATCCGCAAAATGGTGGCTTCTTATGTGGGGGAAAACGCCTTGTTTGAGCAGCAGTTATTGAGCGGTGGATTGGAAGTTGAATTAACTCCACAAGGGACACTTGCAGAAAAGATGCGCGCAGGTGGAGCTGGGATCCCCGCTTTTTACACCGCAACAGGCGTTGGTACACCCGTCGCTGAGGGTAAAGAGGTAAAAACGTTTGGTGATAGAGAATATATTTTAGAGCCGAGTATTACGGGAGACTTTGCCATTGTAAAAGCGTGGAAAGCAGACCGTTTTGGCAACTGTATTTATCGCCACACCGCCATGAACTTTAACCCGATGGCCGCAACAGCTGGAAAAATTACTGTCGTTGAAGTGGAAGAAATAGTTGAGCCCGGCGAAATCGAGCCGAGCCAAATTCATACCCCCGGAATTTATATCGACAGAGTGATTCTAGGACAGTTCGAAAAACGCATCGAAAAACGTACTGTGAAGGAGCAAGCATAGTGGCACTAACCAGAGAGCAAATGGCCATGCGAGTGGCACAGGAATTAAGAGATGGGTTTTATGTCAACCTTGGCATTGGGATCCCCACGCTGGTGGCCAATTATGTGCCACAGGGCATGGATGTGATGCTGCAATCGGAAAACGGCTTATTAGGCATGGGCGCTTATCCAACTGAACAGGAAGTGGATGCGGATATGATCAACGCGGGTAAGGAAACCGTTACGGCCCGTACAGGAGCTGCCATTTTTAGTTCGGCAGAAAGCTTTGCAATGATCCGTGGCGGTCATGTGGACCTGACAGTGCTTGGCGCTTTTGAAGTAGATCAGCACGGTAATCTTGCCAGCTGGATGATCCCAGGTAAGCTTATCAAGGGCATGGGTGGCGCGATGGATCTTGTCGCTGGGGCTAAAAATATAATTTGTACCATGACGCATGCGAATAAACAAGGCGAGTCCAAGCTACTACAGCACTGCAGTTTACCGCTCACCGGCGTAAACTGTATCAATAAGATAGTAACCGATCTTGCGCTGCTTGAAGTCAAAGGTGGTGCGTTTCATTTACTTGAGCGAGCTCCCGGTGTTAGCATCGCGGAAATACAAGCCAAAACCGCTGGTATATTGATTTGCCCAGATGACGTACCGGAGATGGCGTTTAGCTAGGATTGCACTAAAGCTGAGTTACCACGCTATGCACGCAGCTGGCTGTAACGCGAGCTGCGCTACATTTGTTATTCTACGCTGCTGTCACAAGGTGGCTTGTAACCAAAATTTCTTCTCAGTTATCTAAAAATCCTATTTTTCCTTAATTATCCTTCCCCATGCTATAGCTTCTCATCGTAGTCATAAAATTGTAAAAAATAGTAAACACTTACCTGTAAAGCCTCCCATATAAACCTTAAATTGGTACAATTGTTTATTACAATTTGCAAAGGACATTCAATGCAAGCTTCTTTTAGCGCACCAAAGGTGGGGCGGTGGTACCTTTTTATTACTGAGAGTTGGAAGATACTTTTATTATGGCTGAGTGGGGTATTTCTACTTATGTCATTTAGAGTTTTCTATCTCTTTAACTTTAAAGAAAAAGTATCGTATGATCTTACGGTTGGCCAACTGTTTGATGCCTTAGCTACCGGTTTTAAATTTGACTCCTCTGCTGCTGGAGTTTGTCTCGCTATTCCTTTTTTGCTGAATTGTTTCCTACAGCCTTTGCGATTAGATAATTGGGTTAGACGAGCACGTAATACGATAGGGCTAATCTATCTGAGTGTTTTTGTATTATTAGGAATCTGCGGGATAACTTATATCAGTGAGTATGGAACTCAATATAATTATTTTATGCTGGAAGGGTTATATGATGATCAGCAGGCCATACTGAGCACCGCGATTCAGCAGTATAAACCTTGGGGTAGTTTGTTGAGCATAGGTGTACTGCTAACTTGCGTGGTCGCATGGACTCGTTTTGTGGATAAGAGAAACTATCGCTTACTAATAAATATTTGTCCGAAGAGCAGAATCAAACAAGCAGTTATTTCGATATTGGTGTTTGTTATGTTCGTTTGCGCCGCTAGAGGTTCATTTGACTCCCGTCCTGCATCGAGAAAGTGGTCAGCTGTTACCACTGATCCATTTGTAAACAATTTAGTTATTAACCCATTTCGCAGTTTCTTTTACGCGATACAAGACTACGGTGAATTAAATCAGCTCACTACGTCAAGTACTAACCCTTATTTAGCCGATAAGCATGAGGTTGATGCTGCGCTGCTAAATAATGAGACTCGTAGTATGGGGCCCTTAATTCAAAAACCTTCTCGCATTTTTTACATTGTGATGGAAAGCTTTGATTCTTGGCCTCTGCAGGATAAATATAGGGATTTGGCGCTAACAGAAAATTTTCATCGACTAAAAGCAAAGGGTATTTACGTTGAACAAGCATTGCCTGCTGCATCAAGCACAATGAACTCATTATCCAGTCTAGTTACAGGGATTCCATTTAGTGGTATTAACATGAGCCGTCTCACGAGTAAGGCTCATACTTACTCGCTAATCCATTTGATGGAGGGGCAAGGCTATACATCACAATTTTTTTATGGTGGCTTATTGTCTTGGCAAACAGTAGGTGATTTTATGAGTAGGCATGGCGTCGATCATATTTATTCGGCGGCAAATGCAGGAGGTAAGGGCAGTGCCGGTGTATGGGGGGTTGATGATGGGCAGCTATTTGATCTCGTTAGTCAGTCAGTGCCAGAAAATAGCTTTAACTTGATTATGACTACTAGCTATCATGGTCCATTTAATTTGGATTTATCAGCTAGTGATTATCCTTGGAAAAATGGTGACTACCCTGCTCAGTTTCAGCGGATGGGTGATGAGGTGTTATCTGCTAACACTCTTGGACACTTATGGTATTCCGATCAAATGATGGGAAAGTTTGTAGATAATATGCAACGCAAATATCCTGACGCGCTATTTATCATTACGGGAGATCACTACAGCCGCCGCTATTTTCATGCTAAGCCTAACTTGTACGAACTTACTCACGTACCCATCCTTTTATTAGGTCAAGGGATTTCACCTAAATTAAGCAATCGAACAATTGCTTCACATATGGATATTACAGCTACAATTATGGACTTGATAGCAAGGCCCAACACATCATTTTCTAGTTTTGGCTATTCACTTGTTGGTTCTGAAGCACCAGAAAATGTTTTTGGTTATAAAACAATTCGAGATACGGAGCGAGTTTGGAAACAAGGTGATGGTGAGCAGTTTTATAGCTATCAGGTTAACCCCAAACTGGGTGATAAAAGTGTTGAGCAGCCAGCACCAGCCCTTGAATATCAAACTTATATGGCTGCTGCATGGCAATTACTAATGGGGAGTCCTGCACCTCATTAAACTACGACGCGGGCCAATATAGACTGTTAAATCCGAAGGCCATACTAATCTATTGATTAGTATGGCCTTTAATCGTATTCGTATAAGTGCAAATCACTATAGCAGTGAGGTATGTTTTTTGGGTGATACTATTTAGTCTTATTTATCACCAGTTAATGGCTAAGATACTCACGCGCTACGTGCATTCATCTCAGCAATAAACTTATTCGAATCTTCAATAGAGCGATTCATATCTGCGATTAGGGCGCTAATATCACGCTTTAACCCTGTAAACTCACCTTTAATAGCGCTTACCGCTTGTGCATTTAGGTTGTGCTTAAGGTACAGCACATTATCTTGTAGTGAGTCGAGCACGGGTTGCATTTTGGCTTCACTGCTGCGCATTGAGCGAAGTAAGCGTTCAAATTGGCGCTGTGTTTGACTTAATTGCTTAGCACTCTCACGTTTTAGGTTTGCACTCGAATATTGCTCAAGTTCATCTTGCCACTCGTCAAATAGCGCGTTTGCCACGTCTTCCACTTTGTCTATATTGCTACTTACTTCAGCAGCAGCGGCAAGGGATGATTGGTAGTCATCGTTAAGCAGGTTATAGGCTTCTTGTAACTCACCACCATTAAAATTAATTAACGTGGTGAGTCTTTCCAATGCCGATTGAAACTCTTTTTGTGATTCCTCTTGGGACTCCTTTGTTTCTTCGACACGATCAACCAATATCTCGCGTTTATGCACACCAAACTTTTCCATGGTGGCGTAATAGGCACTTTGGCAGCCAGTAACGAGTAAAAGTAACACTGCGCTTAAGGTGAGTTTCTTCATTTGCACTCCCGGGCTCTAGAAGGTCAATAATCAGTAAGTGGCCATGTGACCGTCGTTATATATTACTATTTAGCGCTATAAATTATGGCGGGGATTGTTATGATGTGTAAAGTGATCCATGAATATTAACTTGATTATGATGCAAAGAATAACCGAAATGAAGGTCGTAGCACTGCGATTCTTACATTCTCAGCCTAGCTGGTGGCGCCGCTATAGTAAGCGGTGTATTGAGGACCAGATCACGGTCAACGCGGGCTATTTAGCGTATGTCACACTGTTATCGTTGGTCCCCTTAGTTGCGGTGGGTGTAGCAATTTTTTCGGCGTTTCCTGGATTTGAAGATACGCGTTTTGCAATTGAAAACTTTGTGTTCAATAACTTTGTGCCAACATCGACGGACACCATTAAAGAGCACATCAGTGCGTTTACTGGCAACGCGAATAAGATGACAGCTGTGGGGGTGAGTTTTTTGGCCGTCGTGGCTTTATTACTTATTCGTAATGTTGACACCACGCTCAACCGAATTTGGCGAGTGAAGCAAAAACGTCCATTGATGATTTCGTTTGCGATTTATTGGATGGTGCTCACGCTTGGCCCTGTGCTATTGGGCGCGAGTATTGGTATGACATCTTATATCGTTTCTTTAGTGACATTTGCCGATCAAGGGATCCCAGGGTTTAGTGGTGCACTAATTAAGATGTTGCCCTATTTAATTTCTATGGTTGGCTTCATCATGCTCTATACTTTAGTACCAAATACCAGTGTGTCATTTCGAGCCGCGGTTCCGGGTGCTTTGTTTGCAGCTTTGTTATTCGAGCTAACGAAAAAAGGCTTTGCATTATACATTAGCCATTTTCCCTCATACGAAGTTATCTATGGGGCACTCGCAACAGTACCTATTCTTTTTGTTTGGGTATATTTATCTTGGATAGTGGTGTTGTTAGGTGCTGAGTTTACCGTGTGCTTAACCCAAGATATGGAAGCTGCAGGACTAGATGCAAGCTCGGAGTTTGACCCACCAGACGCGCAGGGACTTTAGCTTTTACCGATAACGGTTAGCTTAAGCCCCCAAGGGGGAGTTATGAGCTTATTGTATCAACATGGCGATGCATTACGTCGCTTTCATCTCGCGGTAGGTGAAGGACATCAATTGGGCATAGAGGAATATGGCTGCAGTGATGGCACACCACTTATCATGCTGCATGGTGGCCCAGGTCAGGGCCATTCTCGTAATGTGCTTGGTTATTTCAATCCGCAAAAATACCGCATCATCCTGTTTAGTCAGCGAGGCTGTGGCAACTCAACGCCTGCTGACTTTGGTAATATAAATACCGCGAACCTGCTGAAAGATATTCATTCCATTCGTGCGCATTTAGGGCTGCAAAAGGTTGTACTCGCCGGGGAGTCTTTCGGTGCCATGCTGGCACTGCTTTATGCTGAGCAACATCGTGAAGATGTCTTGGGGATGGTGTTGTGGTCGAGTTTTTTGGGCAATGAGGCGGATCTTCATTGGCTTTATGGTAGCCAAGGTGCCCCCGCACAAATTTATCCAGAGCAGTATCTTGCCTTTGCACAAGGTGCACAAACTGTGGAATCCTTGCTAGACCATTATCATTCGGCACTTTTTAGCGAGGATGAGTTACTCAAAAGAAAAGCGGCGCAGCGCTGGTGTGAGTGGGATAATCTGATCACAACGGATAGCGATACGCAAGGTATTAGGCTCTGCAAAGCAGACAAGCAGCTCAGTAAAGCACAGCATATGGTGCATTTTTTTAGTCACCAGTGCTTTATCAAAACACAGCAAATTACAGCAGATGCACATCAGCTCAATCACTTACCTATCTGGTTTATTCACAGTCGGCATGATTTAATGTGTCGGTACGCACCAGTTCATCAGTTAGCACAAAGCATTAAGGCGCAGTTGCTGATTTTAAATGGGGTTGGGCATTGTTGTGCTAACCCCGTTTATGCAGAAGCAATAAGGCGGGCGGCTGATCTATTACTGTGCAAAATTCAGCATCATTAGCAGTCACAAGAGGTAGGTAGTGCAAGGACTAATTCAAAGGGTCAGCGAAGCAAAGGTAGAAGTAGAAGGTAAGATTGTAGGTCAAATCGATCAGGGGATATTGTTACTATTAGGCGTTGAAAAGCCGGATACAGAGCAAACGGCGGATAAGTTACTGCACAAGGTAAGTAACTACCGTATTTTTACTGACGACAAGGGAAAAATGAATTTAAGTTTAAAAGACATTGAAGGTGAACTATTGGTTGTATCGCAATTCACCTTGGCGGCAGACACCAAAAAAGGCATGAGGCCAAGTTTTTCGAGCGCAGGAACACCTGAGCAAGCGAATACACTCTACGAATACTTTGTGGCTCAAGCTAAGGAAGCTGGCTTGAAAGTCGCGACGGGACAATTTGCTGCGGATATGAAGGTGAGTTTACTGAATGACGGCCCTGTGACTTTTAATTTTAGTGTTGAATAGTGATTTGACGAAAAAACTAGGGTCAGCCAGTGTTAGCGTTTAACCTCGATAATTATGTTGGCGTAGTCCGGCACTTTTTCGATAAAGGGCTTTTTACCAAAGTTGGTAATTAATAAGTGTTGAAGTTGCTTGAGCTGCGACTCATGCTCAGTTAAAAAGTTGATATACAGTCGGCCCCCATCATTAATAGCAGCTCTGAGTAGGCGATAAAACTGGTGCTGAAACAAGAAGATGGGGGGCTCAAGTTCGCTAAATAAATCGAGCACTATCCAATCGTAGCGTTTGCCTTGTTGCAACGCTTTAAATACATCAACACAATTAACATCGCACAAAGGGTCGCCCCCAAAGTAGCGTTTGTAACAATGGATCACATCTGGGTTGTTATCTATGGTGGTAATATGACAATTTGGATAAGTGGCATTGAGGTAATCACGGATTGCACCTGCGCCAAGACCCAGCTCCAGTACGCTGGTCGGCGGGGCGACTTGCTGCCAGCGACTCGCGAATGTTTTTAAATGAGGAAATAACAAGTGCTCCGGGTGGTTTAACTCCACAACGGATTGTAATGTGTTGTTTATCAGAAGCCATCTCAACGATTTCTCTTGCCGCACTTGGATGCTATTTCTGCCTTGTTTATGCCAATATAGCAAGTGTCCTAGTTGGTGGCTCCGGTCCACAAAATCGTTGCTGATAGTGCCTGAATGCGTAATAAATTCTCCCATGATAACATCATCATAGACGAGGATTTTGTGAATGCCAGCTTGTCCACCAGTTTTTACACTAAGGGATAAGTGTTTTGGCGCATTTTATTCCCTACACTGAGCTTATCTTGTAGGGTGTATCCGTACTAGATTCAAAGTCATTTAACAGGCTAATAACAAAACAGGAGTCAGTGATGTTTGAGGTAACTTCACCACAAAGCAGCGAAGATTGGCAAGCCTATTACCAGTTACGCTGGCAGGTGTTAAGAGCGCCATGGGATCAACCTCGTGGCAGCGAACAGGATGATTTAGAACAAGAAGCTGAACATCGCTACATTAAAAATAATGATGGTGAAGTGTTAGGCGTAGCTAGGCTCCATTTTAACAATCATAAGCAAGCACAAGTACGCTATATGGCCGTTGCAGAAGGGCATCGAGGTCATCACTTAGGTAGTCGTTTGCTACACGAGCTTGAGGTTATTGCGTGGACGCAAAAAGCAGAAGAGCTGGTTTTGTATGCTCGCGAGCGCGCGTTATCATTTTACGAACGTCATGGCTATCAAGTGGTTGAAAAGGCACACTTAGCCTATGGCGATGTGCAGCACTGGAAGATGGTAAAGCAACGACCTACAGAGCCGGGCTGGTTTAGGCAGCCAGATTGGACCCATGTATTACAAAATACTTGGCGCGAGTCTATTCCAATCAGTGATGCGATGGGGATTAAAGTAGAAAGCTATACAGATTGGCAGTTTTCCACTAAGGCTGATTTAAAAGCGAACCTCAATTTACACAACTCGATGTTTGCAGGTTCTATATATAGCATGGCGACGCTAACGGGCTGGGGGGCGACTTATTTAGCACTTAAAGAGCTTGGGTTAGAGGGAGATATTGTGTTGGCTGACGCCAATATTAAATATCTAAAACCTTTAACCACGGCACCAGCGGCAACGGTTACCATTGCGGACTGTGAAGGTGAATTGCAAGCGCTAGAGACGGCTGGCAAAGCAAAATATGTGGTGCCAGTGAATGTCTATGATGGTGACATGCTAGTTGCTAAATTTGAGGGACAGTTTGTGGTAATTAAACCGCAATAAGTAGAGAATTATTCTCAGCTTTCCAAACGAAAAAGCTCTGAGTTTTCAGAGCTTTTTTTGTATTCGAATGCGCTTAAAGAATATCAGTGAGTAGCACGCCAATACCGAGCCTTTGGGTATGTGTGTTATAGTCTATTAAGCTTTCGCCGTAGCCATTAAAGTATTGTGCGTAGCCGCGCAGCCTTCCCCAAATCGGGAATGACCAGTCTAATTGAATTGCACCGCGATTATCACTGTTTAAGTTATTGCGCCACATAAAGCCAAACTCATGCTCTTCGTGGCGATATACCCCACTAAACTCGAAGTGACCTAAGTACTCATCGATATTTGGATTGTCGTCTCCGCGTGGATCCAAGGCATCTTCTTTGTCGTCTTCGGGTAAGCGATACCAAGGTTTAAAGCTGAATACAAAGCCTCGGTTTTCCCAGATAAAATTCGCATAGATACGATTCCAAGAGCGGGAGTTTGGTTGACTGCGACCGTTAGATTGGTGGGAAATCCCAAGTACAAAGGCCATCTCATCGCCCCACAGCACGTTTTCATCATCTAAAAAGTTAATCCAAAAGATTTCTGGTTCATAGTTGGTTTCACGAAATGGCGAAGACACATCTTTGTTGTACAGCTGCCAATATGATTGCAGCGTAAAAGCAAAATAGATTGCCTGATCTTTATCCGAAAAATTTTTATAAATAGGCGCTTTTAACGAGATTTGGTATTTGGCTTCAAAGTTGTCGATTGGCTCGCCGTCTTCATCGTCAATGGCTTTTAGACCGTCGAATGGTCTGCTGTTGACGTTGGTCATATAAGAAACTGGCAAAATATAGTTACGCTTATGTGGTGTTAATACATTACGGTTTTTTTCCGTTACACGTTCACGCGCCATGCGTTTATCTAATTGGCTTAAGGTATTATCTGCATCAGCCTCGGCACATTCGGTACGGACCTGCTCTATGGTTTTATCTTTTTCTCCAGTTAACACCGCGTTTAGCACGCACTGTTTGACTAAATCGATTTCATCTTCCTGTTGGGCTTCTTGAGCGTAAAGTGGCAAGGTAAGCAAGGCCAAAGCCGGTATTGATAAGTGTGTAAGTTTCATCCTGTGTGCGCCGAGAGTAAGTACAATTGATTACATTATTAACCAATGATAATGAAAGGGAAATGAATCTCGAAGGTCAAAAATGTCAGAAAGAAAAATACGGTCGAATAAGAAAAAGGTGGCGGCTATCGCCGCCATACCTTAGTAAGCGTTAAGCTAAACAAGCAGAGCTTATTTGCTTTGACTTACTCTCACGCAATAAAAGTACTCAAGTTAAAGCGTTTCAACTTGAGTAAAAAACTTATAAAGCTCAGTACCTTGATTCACACTAGCAGAGGCAAAGTGCAAAATGGCGATGGCATCTTCGTCTAACTTGATCTCATTTAAGGGCGTTTCTGATAAATAGCGCTCCATTCTGAGAATTTTGGCGATGGTTTGACCCGCCTTGATATGCTCTCCAAGCTTTGCCGTATACTCCACCATGCCTCCCATTGGGGCATAAAAGGCGCGATAATTTTCTAGTCGACAGACGTAACGGGTGATGTCTTGTGGCATAAAGTGCGCATCTTGAAAGGCCTGTTTATGGTTCAAGTAGCTCAAAATGCTGTTAGCGTCATTCAATGCTTCCGCTAAATCAATCTTTTCTTGAGAGCCAAGTTCAACTGTAAACGCTTCGGTTAATACTGGGATCTCTCGGCCTATAGCCTGATAGGCTTGCTGCAAGTTCCACCATGGACAAAAACTGGCTTCATCCATTGCTCCATCAAAGTCACTTGGAATAAGTAACACATGTGGAATATCAAAATATCGAGCGCTGTTTTTTGCATACTCAGGACAATACAGGTGTTTTGCTGAAATTGGTCCCGTATGAAGGTCTAAAACAATGTCAGCCTCATGAGCTAGACGCTGTAAATTCAAGGCGATGCGCTTACCTGTCGTCAACCTATCTAAGGGCCCATCAAGTAGTGCCTGAGTACACTCAACTAATCGTTGGCGAAATTGCTGAGCGATTTCTGTTATTGATAGCGTCGGGTTTTGCTCCACAAACTCGGCAACCAACCCGGAATGGTTGATGTACATTCGATTCCAATTCGTGCCCGTAATTGGATCGAAACGCCCTAAGGTAAACTCACCAGATTTCTGATTACAACCAATCGGGTTTGCGTAAGGCACTAAGGTGATGTCCGCTTTTAATGACAATTGTTTCAACTGTTCCAGCAGTTGATAAATCACTGCATTACCTTGCACTTCAGCGCCATGCATATTCGCTTGAATATACACCTTAGGCCCACTGCCATCGCCTTTGATGCGATAGACTGGAATAGTCAAAGGCAAGCCGTTGGCAATTTCACCAACCTGAATATGTTGTTGTGTAATGGTATTCATGTTTACCTCAAATAACTTGAAGCGGGCTCTGCTTCACGGACACAGCTGATTTCTCCAGCTGAGATGATGTACTCTGCAGGGAGCTCATGACATAAAAAGAACGGCATACTTTCGGTGTAGCCGTAAGCGCCACACTGACTGAAAACAAGCCAATCGCCATCGGCACTGTCGCTTGGTAAGGCTAGGGTGCCTAATTTATCCAATGCTGTGCAAAGTGGGCCATGAATATGAAAGTCTATGGCCTCAGCTTGAGACTGGCGTAACAATTCAGCGGGGAAAGCTTGTCCGGTAACGGCCGGACGCAGCAGGTGATTGACACCGCCTGCGACAATCAGTTGTTGTGCACCGTAGTTTTGCTTTTGTTCCACCACAGGGTTGAGATAAAAACCACATTCGCCAACCGCATAGCGGCCTAACTCCATCCATAATTCTTGCACTTGCGTGGCGGATTTTATCAATGCGAGCGTGTCTAATAATTTCTGCCAATCGAGAGAAGGGCTTTGCCTATCATAGGGAATGCCAAGGCCGCCACCTAAGTCGAGCACCTTTAGAGTAATCCCTAAATCAGCAGCGAGCTGAACTAAAGGTGCAACCATAGCCTGCCAAAGTTCAGCGAGCGTATCACTGCAGAGCATATTGCCCCACTGGAAAATATGCAGTCCGACAAAGTCTAGGTAGGTGTAGTCACTTAAAGTTAGGGCTTGCCACTGCTCTGCGCCAAGACCAAAAGGAGTCAGCGTATTGCCACCAAGTGGATTGTGCTCTGCTTTATCAAAGCGTAACTGCACCCGCAGTAAAACTTCAAATTGAAGCTCAAACTCTTCGGCCACTTGATTTAACCAGCGTACTTGATTGTGACTTTCAGCCACGAAAATACGTACGCCTTGTGTGGCAAAATGACGGATCTGCTTTAGCGATTTGGCAGGACCTGTGTTGAGCACGCGTTCAGGTGCGATCCCTTGAGATAACACCTGATCAAGCTCGCCGCTAGATGCCACATCAAAGTTAAACCCAGCGTTATCTAGGGTTTGAATGATATGTGATAACGGATTCGCTTTTACGGCATACCAAAGCTTAACGATTTGCTGATCAACTAAGGGCTTAACATGTGCACTTAGGTTATCTAAATCGTAGCAAAAGAATGGCGTATCTTGTTGCTGGATCAATGCCTCAGCTGCAGTTCGCTGTGACGTGCTCAACCAAGTCATTAGCGTAGAACCTCTTCCAGCGCCAGTGATGCATCACTTTGTTCATCACGGTATTTTACGATAAGTGCGCATGACATACTTAATCCCTGCTCGCGTGCCCACTCAGTTGAGGCTGGACGAGAGCCTGGGATCACTATCGCGTTTTCAGGGATGGCTTCACCTTTGTCAAGCAAGTGCTCGTTCACGCAGTCATAGACAGGAATACTTGCTGAAAGGCGCACACCCGGTGCTAATACGGCACCGCGTTTAACAACAACCCCTTCAACCAATACACAGCCTGCACCAATAAAGGCATCGTCTTCAACAACAACAGGGCTTGCTCCAACTGGTTCTAATACACCACCCACTTGCACCGCTGCGCTAAGGTGCACATTTTTACCAATTTGCGCGCAAGAACCAACCAACGCATGACTATCTACCATAGTACCTGAATCAATATAGGCACCAATGTTGACATAAGCCGGTGGCATAATGATTGTGCCCGCTGCGACGTAAGCGCCACGTCTTACACTGCTTCCGCCTGGAACCATACGAACACCATCTTGGGCAGCAAATCCGCGTGGTGCTAAGTTATCCTTATCAACAAAACCACCTGGGAATTCCGTATTTACGCCATTTCTAAATGCCTCAAGGATCCCTTGTTTTACTTCTACGTTAGCATGCCAATGGCCTTGCTCATCCTGTGTTGCTGCACGTACTGTGCCATTTTCTAAATCGTTTAGTAGGGTTAACCAGCTCATGTTTACTGCCTTAATTCCAAGATAAAATCGTTTCGTTCGCGCGAGTGATCGCATCGGTATGGGTGAGTTCCAAATGTGTCAGTGGCGGGCGCAAGTTTGGACTTGTGAGCTTACCTTGCAAGTGCATTAACACTTTGACTGGAATGGGATTTGCCACTGCAAATAAGCTATTTGCAGCTTCTGACCAGGTGGTAAATAAATTAGGAGAGGTGCCGCTTAACGAGCGCCTTACAAATTCTGCGGTTTGCTGCGGCCATGCATTTGCCGCAACAGACACCAGACCCGTTGCACCTGCTTGTGCAAAGTAGGGCATAAGGCCATCGTCGCCGCTATAGATGGCGACATCAGGTGCTGCCTGACGAAATGCTTCAAAGGTGGCAATATCACCACTGGCTTCTTTTAGTGCCCACAGATTAGGGTGGCAAGCTAGTTCGCCGAGTAGGTCAGGGGCGATAGCAACGGCACTGCGACCAGGTACATTGTAGAGCATGCAAGGGTTATGGCTCTCATCGAGTAGCGTACTAAACCAATGTGCCAGACCAACTTTGCCGGGCTTTGCGTAGATTGGTGAGCCAAGTAAGAGCGCATGAATGGGCTGCGAATTACAAAAGCGCACCCATTGTGTTTGCTGCTCAAGATCACTGCCGCCAACGGCAACCATAAGTGGTACGCTTGGGGCGAGCTGGCAAACAAACTCAACGATTTGTTGCTGTTCTTGTTGGGTAAGCGCAAGGCCTTCGCCGGTACTGCCTAGTAAAAGAATACCGTTACGAGCTTGCTCTTGATCGCGTACAAGCGTCGTTAATGCGTTAAAATCAACCTGATTTTCAGCATCAAAAGGCGTTACTAAGGCCGTCCACAACGGATAGTCAGATAAGTTGAATTGTGATTTCATCTCTACCGAACTTAAATCATGTTCGGAGTTAGGAGGGTGTCCAAACTTCGAACTGTTAAAATTCGAAGAGCAATGGACTTAAAAAGGATAAGGCAGCCAATGGCCTTATTTTTCTAAGACCAGAAGCTCTCCACCAAGTATGTTGGTGACAGTCGCTGGGATTCAGCCCAGTCGCCCGAAATGAGTATTAGCAAACAATAACTCAATTTCTCGGCGTATATTCCCCTCACTAAGCTGCAACGGAGTTTGCTCTCCTTCACTTAGTTACCTGAATAACGCACCTCTTCCAGCCCTCAATTTGACGCCGTGGCATCAAACTATCTAAATAGGGTGAACGCGCATTGAAACATTTTGGCCGTCTAGGTGTCAAGCATCAGACTGTAAATAATACGATTGTTAACTACACTTAACATTGCCGCTGAGACAATGCTATGAGATGAAAAACAAAAATATGTCGTTAATAAGTAAAGTTAAAAATCGCTATATCGGGGCGTTACTAGCTATGGCTATATTGTTGTCGATGGCGATGGGGGTTATGCAATATCTACTGTATCAGCAGAGCCTAGATGCACACGTAATTAATATTGCGGGTATGCAGCGGATGTTGTCCCAACGTATCGCGCTATATAGTGCGCAAGACAATCAACGAGATAGTGAAGCGCTGCGTCAAGCCATTGATAAGTTTGAAAGTAATCATGAGTTTTTAACTAAAACAGAAAGTAGTGGAGAGGCTATTTATCTGAATGAGGCGCTTACAGCGCTTTACTACCAAGGGCCGGTGCAGTTGGATTTGCAAAGTACTACTTTTGTCACTTTATCAAGGTCTCGGTTACAGCAATCCACTCCTCAATTAATGGAGCAAATCTTTACTGCGTCTCAGCATATACTCCCAAACCTGAATGATGCCGTTTCACTATTCGAGCAGCATGCGCGAAGTAAAACAGAGATGGTGAGGAAAATAGAATTGTTAATCTGGCTACTTGGACTGTTGCTACTGTTTATAGAAGCGAAACTTGTATTTCGCCCAATGGCGCGAGAAATTGCTGAAGCACTCGATAAATTAGAGGCGGCAAGAAAGCTTGCTGACGATGCATTACACTCAAAATCACGATTTTTAGCACGCGTTAGTCACGAGCTAAGAACACCATTGCAGGCCATTCAGGGGTATTTAGATGAATATCTGAGGAGCAAAGACACGCAGCAATTACAGCATGTGAAAAGCGCAGCAAATCAATTGGATGTATTACTCTATTCGGTTCAAGACTTTAATAACCTTTCCGAGCAAGAAGTGGTTATTGAGCGTCATCAAGTCGCATTGCGAGAAGTAATAAAGTCAGCTTGTATCGCCTTTCAACTAACCGCACACAAGAAATCTCTCGCTTTTAATTTGGCATTGAGTAATGAGTTAGATGTGACTTGTTATTGTGATTGTAAGCGTGTTGGTTGGTTGATCAGTGAATTGGTTAATAATGCAATTAAATTTACTGAGCGTGGCAGCATTCAAGTATTTGCGGATTTGGTTATAGATGAAGATACACCATATTTAGAATTTGTCGTTGAAGATACTGGGCCTGGGTTCGACTATCAGCAGTTACGAGAAGCTGTGCATAGCGAGCATTTTCAAGGCACGCAGTTAGGGCTGAAGCGTTGCCAATTACTCACCTCAGCGCTTGGAGGACGATTAGATTTTAGTGCAAGGGAGCCAATCGGTACAAGAGCAATCCTGAGAGTCCCTATTGAAATTGACAATCAACAGGTACCGGCTCATACAATGGAGCAGGTGTCGGCTCGCATTTTACTGGTGGAAGATAATTTACTAAATGCACGCGTGATTGAAAAAATGCTTCAGCCCATAGCAAAATTGGTAACGCATGTCGAACATGGTGAAGGTGCCCTTGAAGTATATGAGGTGGGTAAGTTTGATATCGTGCTAATGGATTTGAATATGCCTGTGATGGATGGCTTTGAAGCCACTGAGCGTTTGAGAAAGCTAGATCCAGCTGTGCCTATTTTGGTCGTGACCGCAAATACCAATGCGGAGGATCTGGATAAGGTCTACGCACTTGGCGCAACGGCTCATTTGTATAAGCCGTTGCAACCGGATGTGCTGCATAGCAAAGTGGCGCTATTACTGAATAAGTGTGGAGACTTAGTCTCGTCTTAAACGAATATTTCCAACTCCGACTTCTGCATCGATGGAATACTGGCCTTGACCACGATAGTCTGTTGTCGAGCCAACCATACTCTTTTCGGAAGTTTCTACGTTGCCAAAACCTGACATTGCCGTTTTACCAACACCTGAATCTAAAGACACTTTTTTGAAATCGGTGGTGGTAGTCTCAATTTTAATTTTTCCTACGCCTACCTCTAAATCAGCAGAGTTATTAAGATCTTGAATATCAATTTTGCCAACACCAACCTCAACATCTAAAGCCAAATTAACAGGCACCTTAACTTGCCAAGATAGTTCATAATCATCCGAATTGATCTCAAGTGATAATTTATCCCCTGATGTGTTGCTGTTTAGGGTGGCCTCACTCACATCTGGTTTACCAAACCAACTGTCTGACTCTTTCGGTTCAACCAAAATTTCGACCTCTATGGTGTCGCCGTTGTAAGTTTGTAGGTCGATTTTACCTACGGCAATATCCACTTCTAACTCGGCTAGGCTATTGCTTGGGAATGATGCTGTAATGGTTTTTGAATCTTCTGCTTGTGCAGTCATTGCCGCTGCACTTAATGCTAAAACTAACGCTACCTTTTTCATTATTTTTTACCTTCAACGAGAGTGTTTGAAAGGTAAGTCGCACATAAAAATGAAAAGGTTTAAAAAGATTTTTATTTTTTTAGGGCGTGTTAATGGAAGTATCTGTTTAACACGCCTACAAAGTAAACTGCTTACCTCTTGGCAAGATAGCGCTGAGTGTTATAGTCGGGTGACTGAATAACCATTGTTTTTAAGCTGCTCAACAAGACCATATTTTTCAACAAGATGTAATGCACCAACGGCAATAAACGTTGATTCATTGGGGAGCTGCTTTTTAAGCATTTTCACCCAGTTATTATTGCGTTCAATGATCATCAATTGCTCGGCTAATTTGCCATATTTATCATCCGAAAAACTTACCTGATAGTAATGTGATAACTTCTCTAAATCGCCGCTTCGCCATGCGGAAACTAAATCCAAGAAGTAGGTGTTCAAATCAGACATCTGTGCAAATGTTTCCTTGAGCATAGCGTCACTATGAATACTCAGCTGACTGAACATTTCAAGTTGATATTCTAAGGTTTCAAATTCACCAATTGGGATCTTCTTTTCGTTTGCGTAGGCAATTACTTGTTTATCGATGCCATTGGTATCGGTAAATCCAAGCTTTTGATATTCCAGTTGTAGCATAGTTATCATCACGGCCCATGGCGCATAGCGTTCAAATAAGGCGATATCTATCTGCTTTTTGGAAAAGTAGTCTTGTAGCTTCTGATAGACTTCTGCAGAGAGCTGATCTTTTAGTGTTTGGTTGTTTTTTAACAGCATAAATGGCATGGAGCGCTGTTGGATCGCAAATGGAGAAAGCGCCTCTAAGTTCACTTCAACCATGACTCTATCACTACTCGCAATGGCGCTTTTTACCTTGGCTGGTAAACCATGCATTTGTTCGTCACCGACGTGGACGGTACCAAATAAGTACGACGTTTTGTTGTCCTTTTCTACTTTCCACAGGCCAACTTCTGCGTTGGCGAGATTACTGAAAAGGCTTAAGTAAAGATAAATAAATAACAATGGTGAAAATACTTTAACCATAGTAATGATCCCTGTTGGTTTTAAAAAGTCAGTCTGCGATATCGAAATGTGAATGTCACTAAAAAATGAAGTACGCTTGGGCGGTAGAAAAAATTTCATATGGGCAAATCGGGAAAGTAAATTTTTCGTTATATCGAAACTGAACCAATAGAAAATTCGCATTTTAAAATGTGTGGTTGTTTTAATTCTTTAGTTTGTGTTTTTTTGGTTTTTTTATGCGTTAAACTCGGGTTTTTAATTTTAAATAGCATAGTTTTTTGTGTTGACTTCAGTGTGCAAGGCGCGGTATTAATAGAAAAAGAGGCAGCACAGTGCTTACACTGAATGATTGCCAAGTTTAAATTTACGGAATTCAAGCAATGTTACTAACAGCAACTCTACTAGTCGTGATTATCAACGTGGTGATTATTATTACCGCGGGGGCTAGTTAGTGCTGTAAGAAAAGTATCAGCATAAACGCCCCCCGCACCAAAAGGTTCGGGGGGCGTTTTCGTTTTAGAGCATAAAAAAGGCAACTGAGAGCAGATCATGAGCAATTCAACAACCGGCGCACAACTTGTTATCAAGGTGCTAGAAGAGCAAGGCGTTAAACACGTATTTGGTTACCCAGGTGGTGCCATCATGCCCATTTATGACGCTTTGTATGGCGCGCCAGTTAAGCATTATTTGACTCGTCATGAGCAAGGTGCTGGTTTTGCTGCTGTTGGGTATGCTCGCAGTACTGGCAAGCTTGGGGTTTGTTTTGCCACTTCTGGACCCGGCGCGACGAACCTTATCACCGCACTTGCTGATGCCATGATGGATTCAGTTCCGCTATTGGCTATCACTGGGCAAGTGCCGACCGCTGCTATCGGTTCGGATGCCTTTCAAGAGGTGGATGTACTGGGCATGTCTTTGTCATGTACTAAGCACAGCTACATGGTTGAGCGAGCGGAAGACTTGGCTGAGATATTACAAGAAGCCATGTACTTAGCGCAGTCTGGTCGACCCGGTCCGGTGTTGGTCGATATTCCCAAAGATATCCAGTTAGCTAAAGTACCTTTTCATCCTTTTGCTGCGCCACAAGACGAACAGCCGAAGGTTTCACAAACTGAAGTAGCAAAAGCCAATCAATTATTATGTGACGCTAAACGACCTGTTGCCTACATTGGCGGTGGCGTGCAAAGCGCTGATGCGCAGTCACAGCTGATGCAATTTTTAGAAAAGACCCATATGCCGGCCGTATCGACGCTAAAAGCTTTGGGCAGCGTAACGCCGGATTATGATTATGACTTAGGAATGCTAGGTATGCACGGTACTCAAGCGGCTAATTTGGCGGTTCAGCAATGCGACTTATTGGTATGTATCGGGGCACGGTTTGACGACCGTGTAACGGGGAATTTGGCAAAGTTTGCTGCAGGGGCAAAGGTGATCCATTTAGATATCGACCCTGCAGAAGTGGGTAAACGCAAACCCGCAGCGGCTTCGCTTATTGCAGACTTAAAACAGTCATTGCCACAACTTGAGTGTGTGGTTACGAATAGCGAATGGCTAGAGACCATCGAAGCACTGCAACGTCAACATGCATGGCGTTATGACTATCCTGGCGAAAAAGTATTTGCACCGTACTTGTTAAATCAACTTAGCCAGAAGCTACCCAATACAGCGGTAGTGTGCTGCGATGTAGGCCAACATCAAATGTGGGTGGCCCAGCACATGAAATTCAGTCATCCAAGCAATCACTTAAGTAGTGGCGGTGCAGGCACGATGGGATTTGGCTTACCTGCTGCAATTGGGGCACAGATAGCACGTCCAGACAACACGGTGATCACGGTATCTGGCGACGGCTCCATCATGATGAATATTCAAGAGTTAGCAACCATCCGCCGTAATAACCTGCCCGTTAAGATATTGATATTAGACAATCAAAGGCTGGGTATGGTGAGACAGTGGCAGCAACTCTTTTTTGACGGTCGTTACAGTGAAACCGACCTGTCAGACAATCCAGATTTTGTCTCTTTGGCTGCCGTGTTCGGTATTCCTGGGCAGACAATTACTCATGCAAACCAAGTAGATGACGCCGTTGACGCCATAGTGAATGCGCAAGGGCCCTATATTTTACATGCTTGTATCGACGATAAAGAAAACGTATGGCCGCTTGTTCCACCTGGTGCTGCCAATGATGAAATGATGACGGAGAGCCTTTCATGAAACACCATTTAACCGTTGCAGTAAAACAACAGAGTATCGCAGTGGAGCGCTTTTTACGCGTAGCCAGACATCGCGGATTTCGCTTAACGAATTTGGAATTACAAGGTCAAGATGACTTATTCCACGTCAAAATGACGGTAGATAGTGACAAACCTATCTATTTATTAACCTCACAACTGAGTAAGCTAGTAGAAGTGCAAGCGGTTGACTTGCATACACTACAGAAACAGGCAATTTAGAAGAATTAAGGTAGTTAACAATGACACAAACATCAGAAGTAATTTGGCATAACGGTGAAATGGTTCCTTATTTTCAAGCGACCACCCATGTGCTTAGTCATGCTTTACATTATGGCAGCTCAGTTTTTGAAGGGATCCGTGCTTACGATACGCCAAATGGTCCAGCTGTTTTCCGCTTAACCGATCATATTCAGCGCCTCTTTGATTCCGCGAAGATCTACCGTATGGAAATTCCTTTTACCCAAGAGGAAGTAATTGCGGCATGTAAAGAGACAATCCGTGCAAATGACTTTACCAATGCTTACCTTCGTCCATTTGCATTTTTAGGTCATGTCGGCCTTGGTTTAAATCCGAAATCGCACCGTGCAGATATGACAGTCGCTGCGATGGAATGGGGTGCGTACCTTGGTGAAGAAGGCTTAGCGCAAGGTGTTGATGTGTGTGTTTCTTCTTGGAGCCGCCTTGCACCAAACACCATGCCTACAGCGGCTAAAGCGGGTGGTAACTATTTATCTTCACAGCTTATTTCAGGTGAGGCGAAGCGTAATGGTTATGTTGAAGGGATCGCGCTTGATGTTAATGGTTATCTGAGCGAAGGTGCTGGTGAGAACTTATTTGTTGTGAAAAAAGGCGTGCTTTACACCCCGCCTACCACAGCTTGTATTCTACCAGGTCTTACGCGTGACACTATCATCTATTTGGCGAAAAAACGCGGTTATGAAGTACGTGAAGAGCCGATCGCTCGCGAAGCGCTTTATCTTGCTGATGAGTTCTTTATGGTTGGTACCGCAGCGGAAGTAGTACCTGTTCGCAGCGTAGATAAAATTACGGTTGGTAATGGTGGTAGAGGTCCAATTACGGAAGAGTTACAGCAGGCCTATTTCGCTTTGGTTAAAGGTCAAGCTGATGACGAAAATGGCTGGTTAGAGTACGTAAACGAATAATTTTATTGGTATCGGGGTCAAACGGCCCGAACAAAAGCGCATTGTAAATTGTGGGAATGAGGAACTCGGCATAGCCGAGAAAAAGGTGAAACATGGCTAAATTACGGAGCAAGACAACTACTGAGGGCAGACAACGCGCGGGAGCTCGTGCATTGTGGCGAGCAACGGGAATGACGGACAGTGATTTCCATAAACCGATCGTTGCGGTCGTGAATTCATATACCCAATTTGTTCCGGGTCATGTTCACCTCAATCAACTTAGCGCATTGATGGCTGATGCGATAACAGAAGCTGGCGGCGTACCTCGCGAATTTAATACCATTGCTATTGATGATGGTATCGCCATGGGTCACGGCGGCATGCTTTACTCGCTTCCGTCTCGAGACTTAATTGCAGATTCGGTAGAGTACATGGTTAACGCTCATTGTGCCGATGCTATGGTCTGTATTTCTAACTGCGACAAGATCACCCCTGGTATGCTACTTGCGGCACTGCGGTTGAATATTCCGGTGATCTTTGTTTCCGGCGGCCCGATGGAAGCGGGAAAAACTCGTTTAGCGGATATCGATCTAAAATTGGATCTTGTCGATGCCATGGTAAAAGGCGCAGATCCGACGGTGAGTGATGAAGACTCTGAGCAAGTTGAGCGCTCTGCTTGTCCTACTTGTGGTTCGTGTTCAGGCATGTTTACTGCCAACTCCATGAACTGTCTTTTAGAAGCGCTGGGCTTAGCGTTACCTGGTAATGGTACGACACTAGCGACACACAAAGACCGCCAACAGCTTTATTTGGGCGCAGCAAATCGCATCATGGCTTTATGTGATGAGTACTATGGTAAAGACAACGAGCAAGTGCTGCCACGCAACATTGCTAACCAAGCCGCATTTATGAACGCCATGACATTAGATATCGCGATGGGCGGTTCATCCAATACCGTGCTGCATTTATTGGCGGCTGCGCAAGAAGGCTTTGTCGATTTTGATATGAATGACATAGACCGCTTATCTCGTAGCACACCCTTTTTGTGTAAAGTTGCTCCGGCAACACAACAGTATCACATTGAAGACGTTCACCGTGCTGGCGGCATTATGGCCATTCTCAACGAGCTGGCCAGAGGCGATAAATTGGACTTGTCGGTGGGGCACGTTGCTGGCGGAAATCTAGGTGAAGTTATTGCGCGTTGGAATGCTGCAGACAGTGATAATGAACGGGCACAAACTTTCTATCGCGCGGGGCCTGCTGGGATCCGCACTACCCAAGCTATGAGCCAAGAGTATCGCTGGGACGAGCTGGATTTAGACCGTGAAGGTGGCTGTATTCGCTCCATTGAGCATGCCTTTAGGCAAGATGGCGGCCTTGCAGTATTGAAAGGTAACTTAGCGCCCGATGGTTGTATCGTGAAAAGTGCCGGGGTGGCCGATGAAATGCTGCGCTTTACGGGGCCCGCTGTAGTATTTGAATCTCAAGACGATGCCGTCGAGGGGATACTGGGTGGCCAAGTTAAGAAAGGTGATGTAGTGATCATTCGCTACGAAGGGCCTAAAGGTGGTCCGGGTATGCAAGAAATGCTGTATCCAACTAGCTATCTTAAATCGATGGGGCTAGATAAAGACTGCGCTTTACTTACCGATGGTCGTTTTTCTGGCGGTACTTCTGGACTTTCTATTGGTCATGCGTCTCCAGAAGCTGCCAGTGGTGGCAATTTGGCGCTGGTTGAAAACGGCGATGTTGTCGCCATCGACATCTATAATCGCAGTATTGACGTTAAACTGGACGACACCGAGTTGGCGCTGCGCCATGAAAAGCAACTCGCTCGTGGTAAAGAAGCGTACAAACCAGTTAACAGAGAACGTTATGTGAGTCCCGCACTAAAAGCCTATGCACTGTTAGCAACGAGTGCCGACAAAGGCGCGGTACGTGACTTACAAAAACTAGAGGAGTTAGGCTAGCGATGGTTTCCCAAGAGCTTGATTACTTTAGAGCCATTATTCAGGCGAATGTGGCACCGCTCGTTGAGGTGACGCAAGTGAATCAATTAGAGCAAATGTCAGCCCAGCTTGGTAACCAAATTTGGCTGAAAAGAGAGGACCAACAGCCGGTCTATTCTTTCAAATTGCGTGGTGCGTATAACAAGCTACGTCAGTTACCGAAAGGATCGCAGGTGTATACCGCTTCTGCGGGTAATCATGCTCAAGGGGTTGCACTAAGTGCAACGCATCTAGGTCAGCACGCCACCATTGTAATGCCTGTGACTACGCCAGAGATCAAGGTCAACGCGGTTCGTAAGCTCGGTGGTGAAGTGATCTTACACGGCCATCACTTCGATGCGGCAAAGCAGTACGCGCTAGAGCTTTGTGCAGCGCAAAGTGGTGTTTTTGTCCCGCCGTTTGATGATAAAGATGTGATCATCGGCCAAGGTACGGTGGCGCGAGAGTTAATTCAGCAACTTGATGAACTAGATGTCGTATTTATTCCTGTAGGAGGTGGTGGTTTGCTTGCGGGAATGGCGGTGTATTTGAAGTCACTTCGCCCTGATATCCGTATTATTGGGGTCGAAGCTGAGGACAGTGCATGCCTTAAAGCCGCGCTTGAAGCGGGAGAACCCGTGGAGCTTGAGCGAGTCGGTGGCTTTGCGGACGGCGTGGCGGTAAAGCTTATTGGTACAGAAACTTTTCGATTAGCACAAAAGTTCTGCGACGAAGTCGTGACGGTTAATGCCGATGAAATTTGTGCGGCGGTTCAAGATATTTTTGTGGAGACGAGAGCAACTGCAGAGCCTTCCGGCGCGTTATCAACTGCGGGCTTGAAGAAGTGGCTCGCGCAAACGGGCGAAAAGGGGCTGAGTGTTGCGGCTATCTTGTCAGGCGCTAATTTAAACTTCGATCGGTTGAGGTATATCGCCGAAAGAACGGCGCTAGGTGCTAAACACGAAGCATTGCTCGGGGTGACTATTCCTGAAGAAAAAGGCAGCTTTAAGCGTTTTTGTCACTCTCTTGGTGGCCGAGCGATCACTGAGTTTAACTATCGCTATGCCGGCTGTGGCGAAGCGCAAATTTTTGTTGGTGTTGGACTTAGAAATGGCCAGCAAGAACTAACTGAGTTAACCGCCTCGTTGCATCAAAATGGCTATCTGTTTGACGACTTATCAGATAACGAACTGGCAAAGTTACATGTGAGATATATGGTGGGTGGTAAACCACCAAGCGTCATGAATGAGCGTTTATTGCGGTTTGAATTTCCTGAATATCCAGGCGCATTAGCGCGCTTTTTAGACATGCTCGGCTGTAATTGGAATATTACTTTATTTCATTATCGCAATCACGGTGCGGCACAGGGTAATGTGTTAGCCGCTTTTGAAGTTGAGCCCAGTGATTATGAGCGTTTTGATGAACATCTTGCAAAGTTAGCGTATCAATTTCAAGAAGAAACAAATAACCCGTGTTTTACACGCTTTTTGCATGGCGAGCAGTTAACAAAGCAAAAGGCTGGATAATAAGTACTGAGTTAGGTACGCTGGTCATGAAAGTATCTAATTTTATCAGTGGATTACATGATTAGAAAAAGAACAAATAAGGACATCTTCATCACGTTAGTTGCAAGGCTTGTATTGTTTGCGGGCTTATATTTTGGTGTGAGCGCGCTTTGGCCAGACCTGATCGAGCACACACTTTTCTTGCCAATTGCGTTTGCAATAACAGTGATATCGGTCGTATTCCAAGGTGGTACAGGTACCAACAGACGCCCAGAGCAAATGTTATTAAAAGAGGGCGAGAAGTTAATGCTCATCTACGGGGCAAATAAAATTATGATGCCAATAGCGCAAGTTGAGTCTGTCGCTATTGATGATAATTACCTTGGGATCATCGAGAAGAATAATGGTAATGGCTATGACATTATGTGCAAAGGCAGCCAAGAGCAGATCTATCATCACCTTAAGAACATACTAGGTACACATATAGAGAATTGCAACGTACAGCTGCTTTGAACCCTAGTCAGTTAAAGTAGTACTTAACTCACTGTTATATTCAATACTTACCCAATCTTAATGGCAGCCTGAGCACCTTAAACTATAGTTAGCTATTATCAGTTGAAAAACGCAAGGATATGATGTTTAGGTACTATGTTGCGTTATTACTTTTATTTTTGAGCACTCAAATTGCAGCCCTTGAAAAAGTCACATTACAGTTAAAGTGGACACATCAATTTCAGTTTGCTGGTTACTATATGGCAAAGGAAAAAGGGTTTTATCATAGGGAAGGGTTAGACGTTCATATTCTTCCTGCCGATCCCAATAATCCTAACGTTGATTTTCGTGTGTTATATGGTCAAGCTCAGTTTGGAGTGTTTCACTCAGGCCTCTTAAAACAAAGACTCAATGGTAAACCCTTTGTGGCGCTTGCAGCGGTGTTACAGTCTTCTCCTTATTGTTGGATGGTAAGAGCCGACAGTGATATTTATGTTCCTCGTGATTTTCAGGGGAAACGCCTCAGTCATTTAGGACACACAGAAAACGGTGAGTTGCTCATGATGTTGCAACGTGCCGGCGTCAATACACAAAATATGCGCTTGTATTCAGGCAATGAGCCACTGAAAGACTTTATCGCTGGTAAATTTGATGCGATGCAAGTTTATAGCACCAATGAGCCCTATGCAGTACAGCAAAGCGGTCTATCAACCCGTGAAATTTGCCCAAAGCAGTTTGGTTTAAACGTTTATGCTGACGTGCTCTTTACTACGGAAAGCGTACTAGAAAACCGCCCTGAGCTTGTTAAACGCTTTCGTCGTGCGAGCCTTAAAGGTTGGCGATACGCTATGTTACATCTAGAAGAAACCTTAGCGATAACGAAGCAGCAATACGCTACCCAAAAATCCTTGGAACAGCTCGCATTTGAGGCAGAGAAGTTAACGGAGTTCATAAAGGTGGCTAATATTCCAATTGGAACAATGTCAACGGCAAAATGGCAATGGATAGCACAGCTATATCACTTAGATGTGAGTCAGTTTCATGAACACAAAGCGCGCTTTATTTATTCAGAAGTGAAGAATGAACAACCTAAGTTATCTTGGGTGTTGATTATTGCAGCGATTTTGACATTGGTTTGTATTCCAATGTATATCCACTTAATTTTTTCTCGTAAATATCATCAACAATTACGCTAGAATAAGGGTATTGTTTCCCTGACAACCGTGGCCATTGTGGAACCGAGCAAACGCTTTCAACTTCTAGATAAATTATTATTCGATACCCGACAATATTGGCAAGTCGTTGCTTTTGAGCATCTCACTATTCCTTGGCCACAACTACAATCTGAATTACTGCGATTAAGCGACGATGCAGTATCAACATTAGACAGTGACACTGATGCCCTTTTTACTTTTTTTAGTCGCTATATTCCCGAACTTGAACAACTTACGGTCTTAAGTGCTTTACCGCAAAAAGTGGGCCGTAGAGATGAGTTACCGTTTTGGCTGAGCAATGGCATAAAGGGACGTAAATTAGAGCAACTTCAAGACTTTGTTGCCGCAGTAAACGAAACTAAAGCATCGGTACTAGAGTGGTGCGCAGGTAAAGGTCATTTAGGCCGATTGCTTTCTTATCATGGCGCGCCTGAAGTGAACAGTATTGAGCTTCAAGCGGATCTGTGTCGACAAGGAGAGGAAAGTGCGAAGCGGCAAAATCTAAACTTGCATTTTCATTGTGCCGACGTGTTGAAAGATGACATACATCACCACTTCGTTGAAAACCGCCATGGTATTGCCCTGCATGCATGTGGTGAATTACATCGTGTATTTATGCACCAAGCAGTGGCGAATGGCATGAAAAAGCTATCGCTCTCTCCATGCTGCTATCACTTATTTACACCACCTGATTATCAAGCCATGAGTGTTGAAGCACAGCAGAGTCAGCTCAACTTATCTCATCACGATATGAAGTTAGCGCTGCAAGAGACAGTTACAGCACCCGGGAGAGTGGCACAAGTACGTAAAAAAGAGGTGAGTTGGCGCTTAGGGTTTGATGCGCTGCGCAGAGAACTTACCGCAGATAAACATTACGTGAGTGTGCCTTCGGTCAATAAGGCTATTTTTTCGGGGTCGTTTAGTGAATTCTGTTATTGGGCAGCTGAGCAGAAGCAGCTCGTCCTACCTGACGGAATTGATTTTGACCAATATGAACGTATTGGGCGTGAACGAAAGCAAGTAACGGACAGAATTGAGCTAGTACGACACGTGTTTCGTCGTGCGATTGAGATCTGGTTGGTCCTGGATAGGGTTTTATATCTGCAAGCAGCTGGGTATGATGTCACCCTTAGTACTTTTTGCGAAAAGTCGCTCACCCCAAGGAATATTTTGATACAGGCTGAACGTCAGTCGGAGAACCATTAATGTGTAATACGAGCCCAAGTCCACTGAGTCACTTACTCGATAATAATAAACAGTGGGCAGATCGCACCAATGCCAGTGATCCTGAGTTTTTCAAAAAACTGTCGCAACAACAGAATCCAGATTATCTATGGATCGGCTGCTCTGACTCTCGTGTGCCTGCCAACGAGATTGTTGACTTAATGCCTGGAGAATTGTTTGTTCACCGCAATGTTGCCAATGTCGTGGTGCATACTGATCACAACTGTTTGTCGGTCATGCAGTATGCGGTTGAGGTGCTCAAAGTAGATCACATTATGGTGGTCGGTCACTACGGTTGCGGTGGAGTGCAAGCGGTGCTCGAAAATGCTAAGTTTGGCCTTATCGATAACTGGCTGCGTCATGTCGCTGATGTGAAAGAGAAACACCAAGCGATTATTGAACAAGCGAGCAAAGAAAAGCAGTGTGCGGCGCTTTGCGAGTTAAATGTGATAGAACAGGTGCGTAACGTGTGTCAGAGCAATATCGTTCAAGATGCTTGGCAGCGAGGTCAAGCTTTGACGGTACACGGGTGGGTTTATGGCCTTGCTGATGGCCTCTTAAATGAGGTGGTGAACGCCGTAGAAAATATGGAGCAACTGTCGCTTTGCTATGAAAAGTCTCTGCTTGGTGTGAACCAGCGCTATTGCTAGGGTCAACAGAGTTTAGAGATTGCGTGCGCCACAAGCGCACGCTTTACTATCCGAAGCTGTGGTTGCTTATTTCTGCGAGTCGGATGCTTGGCTGGCAAGTTGTGCTTCTAACTGCGCCACTTTTTCTTCAAGTTCAACCAATTTTTCACGCGTGCGGATCAGCACTTTGCTTTGAATATCAAACTCTTCTCTGCTAACAAAATCCATTTCTGATAATTTGCTCTGGATCGCCTGTTTCGTTCTTGCTTCAAATGTTTCAGCAAGATTTTTTACGCCCTGTGGCATGTTACTGGAAATTTGCTTAGCAATTTCTTCAATTTTGGCTGGATTAATCATCTTCTTACCTTAGCTTGCGAGTCAGTATACAAAGTCCATCTTACCTTATGCGCCGCAGACGGAAAAGGTTCGCTTCATAGTTTTACATGGATACGATAAACTAGGGACTGTTTATAAGAATTCCTCAACCCCTCAGCACTGACAGTTGTAGCCAACATTGTGCCAAGCGAGAAGATAACCGGATTAGTTGCATGAAGCTCAACCCAAAACAAGACGAAGCGGTAAAATATATCAGTGGTCCATGCCTTGTATTGGCAGGTGCGGGCTCAGGTAAAACCCGGGTTATTACCAATAAAATTGCCTACCTAGTGCAGCAGTGTGAATACAAAGCAAAGAATATCGCAGCGGTCACCTTTACCAACAAAGCGGCGAAAGAAATGCGTGAACGTGTGGCACAAACTTTGGGCAAGCAAGAAGCTAAGGGTTTGTGGGTGTCGACATTCCATACATTAGGGCTGGAAATCATTAAAAAAGAGGTCAAGACCTTAGGGTATAAACCTGGCTTTTCCTTGTTTGATGATCAAGACACGAATCAGTTGTTAAGTGAACTCACTGAAAAAGAGCTTGAGCGTGATAAAGACTTACTCAATTTGCTGAAAATGCAGATTGGTAACTGGAAGAACGAGCTTATTTTGCCTGAGCGTGCTATTCGAGAAGCGCGAGAGCCACAAAAAGCGCTATTCGCTCAGCTTTATGCGCGTTATCAAACACAGCTGCGTGCTTACAATGCCCTAGACTTTGACGATCTTATTATGATCCCAACTTTGCTTTTGAATCAGTCAGTTGATGTGAGAGAGCGCTGGCAGCAACGTTTCCGCTATTTGCTGGTGGATGAGTATCAAGATACCAATACCAGCCAGTACCAGTTAGTGAAATTGCTGGTAGGTGAGCGCGCACGTTTTACTGTGGTTGGTGACGATGATCAGTCTATCTATTCATGGCGTGGCGCTAAACCGCAAAACTTAGTGCTACTGAGCAAAGACTTTCCAGGCCTAAGACTTATCAAGTTGGAGCAAAACTATCGTAGCGCAGGGCGGATCCTAAAGGCTGCGAATATCCTTATCGCCAACAATCCCCATGAATTTGATAAACAGCTGTTTAGTGAACTGGGGTATGGCGATCCGATCCGTGTGATAGCGACTCGTGATGAAGAACATGAAGCGGAGCGTGTGGTCGCCGAGATCATTTCACACAAGTTTATGAAACGTACCAGCTATCGCGACTATGCATTGCTCTATCGTGGAAATCACCAAGCTAGAGTGTTTGAAAAAGCACTCATGACCAACCGTATTCCATACAAAATTAGTGGCGGTATGTCGTTCTTTGCACGCAGTGAAATCAAAGACATCATGGCTTATTTGCGGTTCTTAGTGAATCAAGATGATGACAACGCATTTTTACGTATCGTCAATACCCCACGACGCGAGATTGGTCCGGTAACATTAGAAAAGCTAGGAAGCTTTGCCAACGAGCGTCATATTAGTCTATTTGCGGCGTGTTTTGAGTCAGAGCTTGCGGACCGTTTGGTGGGTCGTGGCTTAAATGCATTGATGGGATTTGCGCGCTGGGTGGTTGAGCTTTCCGACCGAGCAACCCGCGGAGATACCTTGGAAGCGGTAAAAGATATGATCCGTGAAATTAATTACGAAGCGTATCTTTACGAGTCATCTCCCAGCGCTAAAGCGGCGGAAATGCGGATGAAAAACGTATCAGAACTATACCGTTGGATAAGTGATATGCTCACGGGAGATGCTGATAACCCCGCCATGACACTGCCAGAAGTGGTAAGCAAACTCACATTAAGAGATATGCTTGAGCGCAATGAAGAGGAAGATGACTCAGATGCAGTACAGTTATTAACGCTGCATGCGTCCAAAGGTCTTGAATATCCACACGTATTTATGGTGGGGATGGAAGAAGGGTTACTACCCCACCAAACGAGTATTGACGAAGATAATGTCGAAGAGGAAAGGCGTTTGGCCTATGTTGGTATAACTCGCGCTCAGCAAACCCTAACATTGACTTATACCAAAAGTCGTCGTCAATTTGGTGAGCAAATCACCCCAGAGCTGAGTCGCTTTGTACAAGAATTGCCGCAAGATGATTTACAAATTGAAGGGAAAAAGCCTGTAGCGACACAGGCAGAACGAATGGAAAAAGGTAAATCTAACGTTGCGAATTTACGGGCAATGCTAAGACGGGACTGATTCGTTATCAAAATTTTGGATAAAGGCTACACGTTCGTTGCCCTTATCCAACATTTGCTGTTTGCCAAAAAATAGCTGCAAGCCATGCTTTTCCAGTAAGCTTCTAAAGTTTAAAATCGCAGGACCTCGGGCGATGACCTTAATATTCTTCACTTTAGTAACGGCTAAAATACCTTGCAATTGAACCTCATAACTCGTTTGTTGTAAGACGCGTTTACTAAACGTCGAGCTTAATAAGACATAGGTAAAGTCAACTTGGCTGATCAGGGTTAGATCGCAGCGATCTTTACCAAAATTATTCAGTCCGATAGGGATCCCCATATCGGCCAAGGCTCTGAGATTTAATACTTGCTGACTAGAAGCAAAGCGAATTTCGCTCTCTTCGAAGAGTAAACAAAGTGTTTTGTCTTGCCGTTGTAGCTGCTGCTTTAACGCGTCAAAATGTGCACTTTCTAGTAACATTGCAGAACAACCAAATAGCATATCTTCATCGCGGTTACGTGCTATTTCTTGCGCTTTGTTTAGTAGATGCAATTCAATTTCAAGCAGCTGAGATTTTTCTGCGGCAAACTTTTTCAGAATATCAAAACTGGTGCTGCCTAATACTGGATGTTCGCCAAAGGCTTCCAAAAAGCCAATTGGCTGGGCGCTATCTGACCAGTTTACGATTTCCGTGCAGCGGAAGTGAGTAGGGAGCTTATCTAAGTGATGCTGTTCTTGTTGCTTCTGAGCGTTTGAGCTTGCGGTAAGTAATGGATGATAAAATTCATAGCGACCACGGCCAGCGTTTTTGGCATAGTACATTGCCGCATCGGCATCTCTGATAATTTCATCGGTGTTACGATACAGCTTATTACTATAGGTGATACCTATGCTGGCACCACTTTGCATGCATACTCCTTTCAAGCAGAAAGGTTGCTGCATGACTTTGATAATACGCTTGGCGACATCTTCCGCTTGCTGACGATCGGTTAGGTGATCAAGTAAGATCACGAACTCATCACCGGCAAGTCGTGCTAATAAATCGTGTTCACGAATACACTCTAAAAACGACTGAGCCACCCACACCAAAAACTGATCACCTGCTTGGTGACCTAATTCATCATTTATGTCTTTAAACTTATCTAAATCGATAAAGAGAACGGCAAAGTTATCTTCGGGGTAACGATGATGTTTTTGCAGCGTCTTTTCGAGCTGAGTTAAAAACAAACTACGGTTTGGTAGACCCGTGAGTGAATCATGATGGGCATCATGATAAAGCTGTTGCTCAATCTTTTTGCGCTCTTCCATTTGCATTTGTAGATGTAAATTGGCTTGCTGTAGCTCTTTGGTCTTCTCCGCAACTCGATGTTCTAACTGCTGGTGACTGATCTTAAGTGCTTGGTTCGCTAGGTGCGTTTGTAGTACAGAGGCAATCTGATTAGATACAAACGAGATCAGCTCAACATCATCATAATTAAATTCGTGTTTGTGCTCGTAAGCTTGGCATGCGATCAGACCGATGACGCCAGTAGCCGTTTTTAATGGTGCACCAAGCCAACTCGTTGCAGCAAGCTTGTGGTTATAGCCTGCAGGGCGCTCTACCGTGCCCTCTAGTGCTAAGGCTTTGGCACGGGTACTATCTATCAATTGGCTTTGCTCAGTACGAATGACCAGCTCACTATACCCTTTTGCAAATGGGCGAGGGTTGTAACTGGTTTTTTCATCAACGCTATACGGGAAGGTGAGCCAATTCGTCTCTTTATCGTAAAGCGCTATGTAGAGGTTGTCGGCAAAAGTAATAGAACGAATAATGTCGTGAACTTGTTGGTAAACATCGTCAATATCGGAGAACTGGGTTGCTAATTCAGAGATCTTGAATAAGATTTGCTGTCTTTCTAGCGCACGCTTGCGGTTTTCTATTTCTTTATTAAGTGCTTCATTACTTTGCATTAGTGCCCGCGTGCGAATTTTCACTTCAGACTCTAGTAACTCACGCTTTTTAACGCGTTCAATCGCTGTGGCCAAATATAATGACATCACTTCAAGCAATTCAACTTGATGATCGCTGTAGGATTGTTCCGCTTCGTAGCTTTGCGACACCATAACGCCAATAATTGCGCCATCGCGATAGATAGGTACACCTACCCAATGCTCTGCTTGACTACCCATTATCTTAAAATCGCCAGCATTGGCTCGCGATAGCATGTCGTCTTTGGTGAGGTAAACAGTTTCACCGGTTTTAAATACAAACCCAGTTACACCATCTTTGAAGTGATGTGCTTCATGAAGAGGGACAGAAATACCATCTTTCTCATCAACAAAATACGATAGCTCAAGCGCTTGAGTAAAGCGATTTTGCAGGACAACATAAAAGCTTTTGCTAGGTAAATATTGAGACAGAATATTGTGGATTGCGGGATACAACAAGGTAAGCTCAGCAACAGTACTAGCCTGTTCTGATAACTGAATTAGTGTGTATTGAAGTTGAGACTTTCTTTTATACTTTTTAAGTAAAGACTCTAATCTGGCGGTTCGCCGAGATAGTCTCCTAACCTGCTGTTGTGGCTCTTCCAATGACGAAACCAGTTCTTATTGTTGTTTAATTATTGAGCTTAATAGTTTCACTTTTAGCCGAAGCGGTCAAGTGTAAATTTCTCATTCCTGCTCGCTTTATAGAGCGATATCAAGCCAGCGTTAATCATGGCTTTTATGGCACTATATTGAGACGAAAATGCAGCGATAAACGCTGCACTGTCCAATAAGTCTTTTTACCCTAATATAGAGAAGTTGAAATATTTATTTGCTTGTCATGAAATCAATTGCCGCTGCAATCTCATCATCCGAGCAGTTCATACAAGTACCACGAGGAGGCATTGCATTGAAGCCATTGATCGCATGGTCTAGTAATACGTCTTTACCTTTGGCAATGCGAGGCGCCCAATCGTCAGCTGTTTTTGGTGCACCTAGTGCGCCTGTGCCGTGACAAGCAAAACATGCTGCTTGATAAACCTGCTCACCTGAACGAGGTCCTGATGGCTCGGCTTCTGCAGCACTTTCAGCACCAGCTAAATATACTGAGCCGATAGGCTGAAGACGTTTCTTAATCGCTTCTTCAGTTAAAGAATTGTCGTATGGTTGCGCAACTGCGGCTGTTGATAGCAATAAAAGTGCTGCTGAAAGTTTTTTCATTTACCTTGCTCACTTCGTTTGAACGTGTTCAATCACGATAATGGATGACGGAATTATTGGGATTATAACGTCACCTGTTCATTTATAAAACGTAAACTTGAGTATAAATGGTTAAAACCATTAATTTATTGCGTTAGGGCAAGCTTTTTCGCCTAAATTTGCAATAACGTTAGGCCGAAATGTGAATCGATCGGCTCTAACATTTTCCTTTACTATTACGAATGGGTAGGAGAAGCGATCGCTTTTATGCCATTTCGATTAGCTTCGTCACCGCCTTTTCGATACCTGTCGCGGCTTCAAGGATGGATGACGCCAGCATGTATGCCGGTGTACTAATCACTTTTTCATTATCATCAACGACGATCTCGGTCACTTCACAATCCACGTGCTTTGCACCAAGCGTATTAACTGCCGCTGCGGTATCAACATCATTACCTATGGTCGCGAGTGTACCCGGTGTATGGATATGGGCGATGAGTGCTGGTGCAATACATAAATAAGCAATAGGCTTTTGCTGATGATTGAACTCACGACATACGCGCTTTACGCTTTCAAGGATCGTAGAGTCTGCGCCTTTAAAAGCAAAATCGGAAAGGTTCTTTGCTACACCAAAACCTCCTGGTAATACCAAAGCATCGAATTCGTCAGCACTTAATGTTTCCAGATCTGCAATTTCTCCGCGTGCAATGCGGGCGGCTTCAACAAGAACATTACGACGTTCATCTTGTTCTTCACCGGTGATGTGATTGATCACATGGAATTGATCAATATTAGGTGCAAAGCACTGATAGCTTGCCCCTGCTTTTTCAAGATTGAGTAGTGTTAATACTGACTCGTGGATCTCGGCACCGTCGAATACACCACAGCCACTTAAAATTACCGCTACTTTTTTCATTCATTTCTCCCTTCAATGTCACATCATGCGCGCTATATGCATAAAAAGAATTATGCACGAATTAAAAAATTATAAAGGATCTTCTATGATCTTTGATCAATTGTGTTAGTATACTCCTCCGCTTGAGAAAATCAGGCTATTTTTTACTCACCTAGTTTGTTAAGCGTGACTAAAAAAATTCTTTATCCACAAAGCGGTAAAGATAATAACAATAAAAAAGGCACAAAAAACGCAAGTAAATCAAAGTTTTAATTTACACTCTGACTTTTAAAACAAAGTTCCGGAGCGATTTTTCGTGTTTGTCTACAAAGTTATCCACAGGTGCAGCACGATTTATCTAAATGATGAGATAACGCGAAACTCGTTTTATCTTGTGCCTTGTGGCATCCTTACATTCTACTCCACAAAAGACTAATTTAGGATCCAATATTTATGTCTCAGATCCCTCAAAATCCGTTGATCTTGGTTGATGGTTCTTCCTATTTATTTCGTGCTTATCATGCGCCACCACATTTAACAAATTCGAAAGGTGAAGCAACTGGTGCGATCTACGGTGTGATCAATATGCTTAAGAGTTTGCTTAAGCAATATCAACCAAGTCATATGGTAGTAGTCTTTGACGCTAAAGGGCCAACTTTCCGCAACGAAATGTATAGCGAGTATAAAGCGCATCGTCCGCCTATGCCGGATGATCTGAGAACGCAAATTGAGCCGATCCACGAAATAATTAAAGCAATGGGCCTGCCACTGGTAAGTATTAGTGGTGTCGAGGCCGATGACGTGATCGGTACATTCTCTAAAATAGCGTCAGAGCAAAGTCGCCATGTGCTAATCAGCACTGGTGATAAGGATATGGCGCAATTGGTTAATGAACATGTCACGTTGATCAACACAATGACGAATACGATCTTAGACCCTGAAGGGGTAGTGGATAAGTTTGGTATTGGTCCTGACTTGATCATCGACTATCTCGCGTTAATGGGAGATAAGGTCGATAATATTCCGGGCGTACCTGGCGTTGGTGAAAAAACGGCATTGGCGATGCTGCAGGGATTAGGCTCTATTGATTCGCTTTACGAAAACTTAGACAAAATTGCTGATTTAGGTTTTCGTGGCTCAAAAACCATGGCGAAAAAACTAGAGGAACACCAAGCGCAGCTAAAACTGTCGTATGAATTAGCCACCATTAAGCTGGATTGTGAAGTAGAGCAAGACTTAGAGCAATTTAAGATAGCTGAGATGGATAAAGATCGCTTAATCGAGCTATATGGTCAGTGTGAATTTAAGCGTTGGTTAGCTGAATTGCTGGATGGTCAGTCACAAGCTGATATCGTTGATGTGGAGGCTGAAGGGTCGGCGCCTGCGGCGGCGCAGGTCGACACCCAGTACGAGACCATTTTGACAAGAGCACAGCTTGATGACTGGGTAACTAAGTTAAAAGCAGCCCAGCTCATCGCTTTTGATACTGAAACCACCAGCGTTAACTATATGCAGGCGGATCTAGTTGGAATGAGCTTTGCGGTTGCACCGGGCGAAGCGGCTTACTTACCGATCAATCACGACTATGTGGGAGCACCTGAGCAGCTTTCTCAAGATATAGTGTTTGAGATCATGGCACCGCTACTTGCAGATCCTCAGATCAAAAAAGTGGGTCAAAATTTAAAATATGATCAAAGTGTGCTTGCTCGTGCAGGGCTTGAACTGCAGGGGATCGCTTTTGATACCATGTTGGAGTCTTACGTATTTAACAGCGTAGGAACTCGCCACGATATGGACTCCTTGGCGCTAAAATATTTAGGCCATAAAACCATTAGCTTTGAAGACATCGCAGGCAAAGGTAAGAACCAACTGACCTTTAATCAAATTGAGCTAGAAAAGGCGGCACCTTATGCAGCGGAAGACGCAGACATTACGCTGAGATTGCATCAACATCTCTGGCCGTTAATTGAAAAAGAAAATCGCCTTAAGCAGGTATTTACAGAGATTGAATTACCACTGCTGAGCGTACTTTCTCGCATTGAACGCACCGGTGTGCACATCGATGGCGATATGCTAGCGAAGCAAAGTATCGAGATTGAAAAACGCTTAGGTGAGCTTGAACAACAAGCCTTTGAAATTGCAGGTGAGGAGTTCAACCTGAGTTCAACAAAGCAACTACAAGCGATACTGTTCGACAAACTTGAGCTGCCAGTGATTAAGAAAACGCCAAAAGGCGCGCCTTCAACGGCCGAAGAAGTGCTACAAGAGTTGGCGCATGATTATCCTCTGCCAAAACTTATTATTGAGCACCGAGGCTTGGCTAAGCTGAAATCAACCTATACCGACAAATTACCAAAATTGGTTAATGCGGATACCGGTCGCGTGCACACTTCTTATCATCAAGCCGTTACTGCAACGGGCCGTCTAAGCTCAAGCGATCCTAACTTGCAAAATATTCCGATCCGTAATGAAGCGGGACGTCGTATTCGTCAGGCATTTGTTGCCGACAATAATAAACAAATCGTTGCGGCGGATTACAGCCAAATCGAGCTTAGGATCATGGCACATTTGTCACAAGACAAAGGGTTGTTGAGTGCCTTTGCTGAAGGTAAAGATGTACACAGTGCAACGGCGTCTGAAGTGTTTTCCGTGCCGCTTGAGGAAGTGACTTCTGATATGCGCCGCAAAGCCAAAGCGGTTAACTTTGGTCTGATCTATGGCATGAGTGCGTTTGGTCTGTCACGTCAGTTAGATATTCCAAGAAATGAAGCGCAACATTATATGGATATGTACTTTGAACGCTTCCCTGGTGTATTAGAGTATATGGAGCGTACGCGTGAAGAGGCTGCTGATAAAGGGTATGTAGAAACCTTATTCGGTCGCCGCTTGTATCTTCCGGATATCAATGCGCGTAATGGCGCTCGCAGAAAAGCAGCAGAACGTGCAGCTATCAACGCTCCGATGCAGGGCACTGCGGCGGATATCATCAAAAAAGCGATGATTAAAGTGGATGAATGGCTACAAAGCTGTGATAGCAATGATATCCAGTTGCTCATGCAAGTGCACGATGAATTGGTGTTTGAAGTACACAGCGATAAAGTTGCTGAATACAGTGAAAAGATCTGTGAGTTGATGAGCGCTGCGGCAGCACTTGATGTACCGTTACTAGTTGAAGCCGACAGTGGTGACAACTGGGAACAAGCACACTAGTTGATATTAAAATCTACCCGAGTTGCACTATTCGATTAGACTAGTGCAACTTCATTCATCTTTGTTGGCAAGTATACACTAGCAGCATAGCGTCTTAATTTTGTAGCTCCTGTTAATCCCTAGTAACAAAAAACAAATTAACGTTGAAAGTTTATCAAATTGGCTCAAGTTTTGCTTTTTGGTGTTTATTTCTGGACGTCTATTTGTTAGAGTTCGCGCCGTCCTCATCCTGTAGGACATCCTGTTGATGATGTATCTCTCGAAAGAGGATACAGTGTATTGATAGCTTCTCCCCAGATTGCTATAGCGGCTCGTAACTTTTACGGGCCGTCTTTTTCTTCTCTTATCAAAGATGATAGCAATTGATGTAACTCCCCAATCAATGTGCATATGAAACCCCTATTAACTTCGTTAAAAATTGATCGTTTAGGGTAGCTAAATCACAACGTTTTTGCTTGGCTACTAAGGCTATTTTCTCGCTATAAAGTGAATACGATGGGCGTAAAAGTATTCCAACATAACGACGAGTTTATGATTAAAGGTTTATTTAATTTGCACTGCGTTTTACACTGAGCGCTCAAATGCAATTCACTCTCATTTCATAAGGAAGTCGTCATGCTAAAGTACCTTCTTTTAGGTAGTGCACTTATTTCTTCTCAGGCGTTCGCAGCTTGGCAATTTAATCAACAACAAAGCGATGTTAGTTTTGTGTCTGTGAAACAGACTAGCGTTGCAGAAGTACATCATTTTAAAACGATAGATAGTACATTATCTGCTAAAGGCGAGCTTGAGGTTAATATTGACTTGGCAAGCGTTGAAACGATGATCCCGATCCGTAATGAACGCATGCAAAAGATGCTGTTCAATGTAGCGCAACACCCAAAGGCGAAAGTTAACGCTGATGTTTCTGAAGTGCTTGCTAAACTTAAAGCTGGTACACAAAAAATCAATGATGTAACAGCAACATTGACACTGCATGGTCAGATCCAAAAGATCAGCCTAGACTTATTGATAACGAAAAGTGCTAATGGCTTGGTGGTTACACCGGTAAATGCATTTATTCTCGATTCTAAGCAGTTTGGGTTAGATAAAGGAATTGAAGCGCTACGAGAAATTGCGGGTCTGAAGACTATCGCGACTAGTGTGCCTGTTAGCTTCAACTTGGTTTTTGATGAACAAAATTGATTCGTTAATCAAACAGTATGTTACGACTCATGCGCCGACCGAAAATTGGTCGGCGCCGTCGTGCGGTTTTTCTGACATAAAAATTGCTGCGGATGGTCGTTGGTTTCATCAAGGGCGTGAAATTAAACGGCAATCACTTGTTGCCTTGTTTGCTAGTGTTTTAACCTTTGATGGTCAACAGTATTGGTTAAAAACACCAGCAGAAAGTTGTGAGATTGAGGTGCTTGCTCATCCTTTTATTATCGAGCAATGGCGTTATTGTGATGAAGCATCGGCTTTGGAGTTATCATCTTGTATTATCGCGATAGATAATTTAGGCCGTGAGTGGCCCATTTGTGATGTGTTTCCACTAGCCCTTGAGCATGTTAATGGAGGAGATATTCCATTTCTCACACTCAATTATGGTTTAACCGCTAGAATTTCACGAAATGTCTATTATCAGTGGGCTGAATTGCTCGAGGAAGATGAAAAAGGTCTTTATCTGATGTCGGCAAAGACGCGCTTTTATCTTAGCTAAGCGCGCCCTACGTTTGATTATTCGCTCGCTTCTTCTTGAGCTTCTTTCACAAACGGACCTAAGTACCAATCATCCAGTTTCCACGCCAATTCGTTCAATCCGATACCTTTCAAAGAAGAAAACGCGTGAACGGTGATATCACCGTCTATTTCAGCTAGCGCTCGACGTACTTGTAGTACTTCTGCTTTGCGCTTACCTTGTTTTAGCTTATCGGCTTTGGTCAACAACGCTAATACCGGTATATTGCTGCCAGTCGCCCAGTTGATGAGATCCATATCGAGGTCTTTAAGAGGGTGACGAATATCCATTAATACCACAATCCCTTTAAGACATTTGCGGCGTTGTAAATATTCACCTAATGCTTTTTGCCATTTCTTTTTCATCTCTAATGGGACTTTCGCAAAGCCATAGCCAGGTAAATCAATCAAACGCTGATCTTCACCTAGAGAAAAAGTATTAATAAGCTGAGTCCGGCCAGGTGTTTTACTGGTGCGTGCCAGCTTTTGGTCTGTAAGCGTATTGAGCGCGCTCGACTTACCAGCGTTAGAACGACCCGCAAAAGCAACTTCAATTCCAGTGTCTGGTGGCAGTTTACTGATATCTGGGGCACTTGTGATAAATTGTGCCTGATTGTATTTAACGCGAGATTTTAGCACGCTGACTCCTAACTGATTAAACTTTCGCGGATGGAATTGCGTATTTTATAACAGTATGACGGAAACCAAAAGCATTGTGAGATTTGTTCTAAACGCCGCTTTTGTCGCTAATTGACCAAACCGTCGTCCCAATATTAATTAATCTAGGTCAAGTCCCTATAAATTATAAGCTTAATATGGGCAGAAAACGTGCCAGAGAAAGTAATATCGTGTAGAATGTAGAAATTGCAATGTCAATCTAAAGTGTATACCTATCAGTAGTCACTACTGAGCAAGGCGTATTTAGATGGATCGGTGCTGTTTGGCGTTATATTTGCTAAGTTTGCATGTATGATTCATCTGATTAACATAACAACCTAATTAGTACTGATTGGTATTATTTGCCCGAGCAATAAAGAGAGCGACTTTGTTCGCGAGGGTACAAATTACAGGGTCGGAAACAGAGAATTTACCATGAAAAAAATAGCATTAACTTTAACAATGTTGCTTGGTACGTTGTCAGCAAGCAACGCATCGGCATTCGATGGTGACGCGGAAGCAGGTAAAGCAAAGTCTGCAACGTGTGCAGCATGTCACGGTCCAGATGGCAATGCCCCTGTGACTATGTATCCTAAAATCGCAGGTCAGCATGCAGATTATATCTATAAGCAGCTACAAGAGTTTAAGCTAGGTATGACGTCTGGTGGTAAAGAAGGGCGTATGGATCCTGTGATGAGTGGTATGGCTATGCCGCTGTCAGATCAAGATATGAAAGATTTAGCTGTATATTTCTCTTCTTTACCTATGTCTGCGGGTTCAACGCCTGAAGATGTTGTTGCTTTAGGTCAAAAGCTATACAAAGCGGGTGATGCTGAGCGTGGTATTCCTGCTTGTGCTGCGTGTCACGGTCCTCGTGGTAATGGTACTTCTTTAGCTAAGTTCCCGAAAGTGTCATTCCAGCACCCTGAGTACATCAAATCACAGCTTGAGAAGTTCCGTGATGGCACTCGCAACAATGACATGAATGGTATGATGCGTGATATCGCGAAGAAGCTTACGGATAAAGACATCGAAGTATTATCTAAGTACTTAGGTGGTCTACACTAAAGTCGTATAGTGAGTTTACCTCTCTCAGTGTAAACTCCTACTATTGAAAAAAGGGCAGCATAGGCTGCCTTTTTTTGTTGTTGAGGTTATGAGATATATCTCACTTTTCATGTGAGATATTTGCTCGTGCAACATGTGAGTTTTAGCTTATTTTTAAGCTGTTGTTCAGTGTAAGTTTATGTAATTCATCTTTTTTCTGTTTAATTAAAAAAATTAAGGTAAGAAATTTGTTATTAAACAGTTGTAACTCAAGCTCAGGAGCGTAGATTATTCGTTGTCGCCAAGCAATACAAAAAAAGGGACAATTCGATACGGAAGCGTAGGTGGCAAAGTTATGTATCTAGTTAGATACGAAGGACTATCAAGAAAGCGTCAGGAAGGCCGAGAATAAGAAAATCACGGAAGTCTCATAATAAAAACAATATGGAAAGTGTCACGGAAGTCTAAAATAAAAACAATACGGACGACAATAAAATAAAAAGAACAATAATAAGACTTAAAAGTCGAAGGGAGAAGTGTCCAGTTGTGACGCTCAGATTAGTAGGCGGTAGAGAGTGATCTCTGCCGCCTTTTTATTTGGTTGCCTCTATTATACCTGATACAATAGCCGCCTTATTAAGCAATCACTGTTGACCATTGCAAGATTCAACTCTATTCAGTTGTGGCCTGTGCCAAGGTAATCAGCTTGAAGCCTACCATCAAGACAAGTATCGACTGTACTGGCAATGTCAAACCTGCCAGTTGGTGATGGTTGATCCCAAGTCGAGATTAACACCAGCTCAAGAAAAGGCCATTTATGATAGCCATGAAAACGATCTGGCTGATGAAGGCTATCGTCGCTTTCTAGCACGAGTGACGGATCCACTGTTGGCACGTTTGGTGATACCAAGCCAAGGCTTAGATTTTGGCTGTGGGCCAGGGCCGCTGCTTGCGAAAATGCTTGAAGAAGTTGGGCATCAAGTTGCTTTGTTTGACCTGTACTATGCTAATGATGCCAGTGTACTGACTCGTCAGTACGACTTTATCGTCAGTACAGAAGTGGTGGAACATTTAGCAGAACCTGCAAAAGTATTAACGCAATTGTTAGCATGCTTAAAAGTGGGAAAGCCGCTAGCCTTGATGACCAAGCTCGTCATTGATAAAGCACGCTTTGCGAATTGGCACTATAAAAATGACCTGACGCATATTTCATTTTTTAGTCGGGAAAGCTTTGCGTATTTTGCCGCGCAGCAGGATTGTGAATTAGAATTTATTGGGAATGATGTCATCATTCTCACCAAGCGTAGTTAACGCGAGAATTTTGGATAACCAATTATGACCAGAAAGAAAAAGACACGTAAAGTTGCAGCCAATGGAACACCAAGGCTGAGTAAAGAAAAGCTACAAGCGTTACGTGCACTCAAAGAGCAGCGTAGCAAAAAAACCAAAGGTAAAAAGCCGGGTTCTAGAAATGCACCAGAGATCCTAGTGAAAGAGCAATCAAACACGACGACCAATAAAGATCCGCGTGTTGGTAGCAAAAAGCCCATTTCTTTGGTTGCAGAGCCACAACCGACTAAGTCGAATACACAACCAGAGATGAAGCGCCATCTACAGCCGCAAGTTAAGTTAACTACAGCGGTAGAGACGTTAACTCCAGAGCAAGAACTTGAGCAGTTAGAAAATGATGAACGCTTGATGGCGCTACTTGAACGCCATGAGCGCGGTGAACTGCTAACAGGTAAAGATGCGAAATACTTCAATCGCGGCATTGCACGTCATCAGGAGCTATGTGAGATCTTAGGAATTGATGATGAGTTTGAAGAAGGCAATATGCTAGAAGATGATCCAATGGATCAGTTTATGAGTAATGATCTAGCAAATGAATGGTTAGACGACGACTTTGAGGAAGATGATAAGTAATGAATACTGCATGGATCATCGCAATCATTATTGGTGCCCTGATTATTGCTGGACTGGCGTTTTACGCGGGTAAATTACTATGGCAACTGAAGGTGCAAAAAGAGCAGATTGCCAAACATCGCGAGCAAAAGGCTGCTGAGCTTGAAAAGTCACGGCAGCAGCGCAATGGAAAAATTGCGGATAGCGTTAACTTGATCGCGCGTGCGATGAAGGAAAAACAATGTGAATATTCTGAAGGGTGTTTACGAGTTTGGGTACTCATCTCGCAATATAGCTTTGACGAGGAAGTTGACTTACAACAAAGTTATCCTGGTGTTTATCAGATGTATGATGAAGTCAAAGAAATGCCAACTCATGACGCGCGTAAGAAGTATTCTAAAAAAGAGATTTTCAAAATGGATAGCCAGCGTTGGCGTGCTGAAGAGCGCCTAGAAGCGGAGATCTTACAGGACTGTGAAAAGCTGATAGCGCGCTTTAAAGCGGCTGCTGGCAGTGAAAATGTTATGTTTCAGTAAGTTGGCTTTGGAAAACGGCTAAGTGAATCTTTATCCACACTTCAGATTAAACGCCCCAAGTGGGCGTTTTTAGTTCCAAATGAGAAATTCTTAACCCACCTTGGGTCAGGTTTACTCCTTCAAGTTGAGTAAGTATTAAGTCAAATAGGCATGATTTTACTGTGCGATGTATTCACACTCGGTCAGCACTAAGGCGTCTTTGCATTGGTAATATACTTCCACTTGTTGTCCTTTGCTTAAATTCTTGTGTAGTGTTTCCATCAAAGTGAAAATAAGTTTCTTGTCATCAAACTGAGTCAGCTTGACAGCATCAAAACCAAAGAACTTTTGCACCGTGCTATAAAGTGCCTTAAATATGCTCTCTTTGGCCGAGAAAATAACAGTCAACGGGCAGTGCACTTGCTCGCCGAATAGTGTAAAAATTTCAGCTTCTTCAGGATGTAGAATTTGTCGTTGTAGTTCGACTTCTTGCTTCGGTTTCATATCTCTTTCGATATCAATGCCTAAGCCTTTCACGGCGATATCATCTGTAGCAATCGCAGCCGCGATCCCTCGAGTATGCGTGATACTGGCAACAATATTAGCAGGCCAGATAGGCGCCCGATCAGAGCCGTTAAGCAGTGTAAAGTCACCTTGTCCAAAATGCGCTAGGCAAGTCTTGGCACATATTCGTCCCGCTAAAAACTCGGCTCGCCTTTTCGCTACCGCTTTATCAAGTGAAGCGGGCAGGAGTATATTTTGCTGTTCAAAGGAATGCGCGTTAAAGCTGTCAGGGTCAAACTGAATGCAATGAAAATGGTGTGAGAGATAGGGGGTAAATAGGTGACTCTGAGTGCTTTGCAAAGCTGACTCCCGTTATTCGTATCCATTATTACAAGGCTGATATTGCGCCTCTAATTCGCTTTGGACGCTTAGTGTGCATGAGCTAAGCGTCCATAGCAAGATATGAACGAGAGATTGAAAGTTATTTTAACTTACTTGCAACTGACACCAGTTGCAGCGCGAGGCTTGATACTTTTTCAGCAAGCTCTGGGTCTTTAATTTTACCTTGGTCATCAAATACATTAAATGCGCTAGGTACAGCCAATTGGTCTGGGAGTACTAAACTGCCAATGCCAGATAACACATCGCGGACATGGTTTAGACCGCGTAATCCACCTAAGCCGCCTGGTGAGGCCGCATAGAGTGCCACTACTTTGTTTCTAAATGCTGGCACTGCACCTTGTTCTGTTCTAGAGGCCCAGTCTATTGCGTTCTTGAGCACCGCAGTGAAAGAACCATTGTATTCTGGGCTTGCTAATAGAATACCATCGGCATCGCGCAGCTTGTCTTTTAAAAGTTGAGCACCTTTTGGTGTGCCTTGCGCTTCAAGATCTTCATCGAACATTGGAATATCTAAATCTTGTAACTTGATCACTTCTACTTCTGCGCCACTTTCTAGTGCAAAGTTTGCCGCGGCTTGGATGAGTAATTGGTTGTAGCTGTCTTTTCTTAAACTGCCTGCGAGTGCGATAATTTTTGCTGTAGTCATCTTGCTGATACCTTATTTTGTTTCGTTAAAGTGATAGTAGCAAAATTTTACTTGCACAAAACCGAAATAAACGCAAAGCTTATGTGCATATATGCACAGAGGTGGTTATGGATAAATTCACAGATTGGCAGGATCTTAAGGTCGCTTATACGGTTGCCAAGCTTGGTACCTTATCAGCGGCGGCAGAGCATTTAGAGATCCACCACAGCACGGTACTGAGGCGAATAAATAGCTTAGAAGAAGCACTGGGAACGCGGTTATTTCACCGTCATGCCCGAGGTTATCAGGTAACACAGGCAGGAGAAAAGTTACTTGCGACGGCGAGTCAAATAGACGAGCGCTTGATGGAGTTGAGTACTTCTATTGTTGCTTCGGACAGCCAGCTTAGAGGTAAGCTTTTGGTGACAACGGTCAGTGGTTTTATGGATATGCTGTCGGAGCCTTGTTTGACTTTTCAGCAATTACACCCACAGGTACAACTTGAAGTCATTCTCGACCAAAAGCGTTTACGCTTAGATCATGGACAGGCGCATGTTGCGGTGAGGGCAGGACCAAAGCCCGATGAGCCCGACTACATAGTGCAGCATCTAAATACTTTAGAAGCAGGCTTGTATGCGTCTTCAAGCTATATCAAGCGTATGGGGATCCCCAAAACACTTGAAGCGTTACAGACGCATTACTTTGTCTCTGGTGTGGCCGGGTTTAATGCAAGAGTGCCATATTTCGCTTGGGTAGATGAACATATCCCTGAGACACAAGTGACACTTAGGGTATCTGAAACGTCAGACGCGTCGCGTGCCATTGTTAACGGTTTAGGTATTGGTGGGCTACAGCATGATGTGGCAAAACGTTATCCAGATTTACAGCCGGTGTTGCATGATGAGTTAAAATGGTTAAGCCAAGTTTGGCTAGTTACCCATGTACTGGTTCACCGAACTGCCAAAGTACAGGCATTGTGTGACGTGTTAAAGCGCCATTTTGCTAATTTGAGTTGAGGCTAATAGATTGAGATCAGGCGCTATTTTTCCAGCTTTTTGCAGCTAACTTTACTGAGCACGACATAAGTATCCTTTTTCGGATAGTAGAGTACACACTGGGTGTCACGAAGCTGCAAGATGAAACTCTCATAAGCGAGATTATGGGCACCTAAAATTGGACTGCCATTGCCATCTAGGCTTTGGCCATGCTCAAGCAGTAGTGTTGGACTACGTTGAAAAACGGTGCTTGCGAGCGTCGGTGGTACGCCGCCTTTGAGTTTTACTATAGCTTGCTTGAGTTGTGATAACACCTCGGGCGTAGAAGCTGAGAGTACAGCCTCATTAACCGAAGTTGATGCAGGCGCGCTATTGCATGCTTGCATCAATAAAGCCAAAGCGATGATTTTCACCGCTTTTAGCGGCGCCATTATTGCGGATCCTTAGGCTTCATTAAAATTGCATTTTCCCGCAGTGGATAGACTGGAAGCGTAACCGCATGCTCCTTATTTTGATACTGTGGCAGAGCAGTAGGCGCAAATTGCGCTACATTTGGGCAACGACCGGTATCTATATGTGTCAGTGCTGCGGCGAAAAGATCTTCCTCTTGACTGCCTAGAGGTGCAGAGAAGTCATCTGCGACAATACAGCCTGGCACTTGTGCGCTTAGGCCAATTTCACCACTGCTTGACGCTCCTGAAGGGGTAAAGCCATCGGCATAAGCATCAAAGCCCTTCGCATTTTCCGAACCAAACTGAATGGTATAGTAAACCGTGCCGCAGTTTTGCGCGGGCACAAAGCCATAGGGCTTACCTCGAGTGGTACCACCGATCAAAAAGACTTCAACATCAATGCCGCGCAGGCCATTAATTACATTTTCACTGGCAGAGGCCGTGCCTCGTGTCGAGAGGATATAAACTCTAGGTAAAGTTACGGTGGGTAAAGAGGTGGTTGTAAACTTGTTTTCAGCCCAGTTAATTGCTCTAGACTCAAAAGCGGTGCGCTCTTCTTCAGCAGTACGCTTGTCATTTAAGGTGCTATAAGTGAAGGTTTTGTTTAGGCTGCTGTTGCCCGCAACCATATAGCCTAGTTGCGCTGCCATAATGACGCGACCACCACCGTTGTAACGCATGTCGAGTACCAGGTCGTCTATTTGCCGTGTTTTAAATAGATTAAATGCTTCAATTAATCCTTCTTGGGCTGTTGGAATAAATTGATTGAACTGCACATACCCAACCTGCTTGCCGCCATAGCTAATGACTTTAGCGTTTTGCACCGGTGAGGTTTCAATATCGACTGAAGTCAGGGTGACGGATTTTTCGTTGCCTGATTTATCTTCAAATACAAAGTTATGTGGCTCGCTTTGCTCTGGTGACAGGCCTGCATTCAGCGCAGCGGTATTATCACTTGAAATAAAGTCGACGCCATCTATCGAGAGGATCTTATCTCCACGTACGATCCCTGCATTCGCGGCTGGTGAATTAGGCTCTACTGCGGCGACAGTAAAGTTACGTGGTGGTGATGTGGATATGGCCGCCCAACGAATGCCATAACCGGTTGCAACACCCGATTGCGCTTCTTTTTGGAAGCTTTCATAAGATTCGTAGAAATGAAATTGATCTTTGGCATTGCCCGACGCCGTCGTTTGGTTTGTCTTTAATTGCTCGAAGTAATCAATAACAGTATCGAATTGTGTTGGGTCGTTATCTAGTACTTCGTCGTACCAAAGGTAGGTTTCGTTGGTAAAAGAGCGGAGCCACATTTTTTCATGCATCGCCGTACCAACCTTATCGGGATAAGGTTGGTCGTTGTTATATTTGTCTGTACCCGTTCTTGGGGAGGCGCAATAGTTAATTAACTGACTTGACGCAGGAAATTGATTAAACGTCCAAGTGGGCGGCTCGGTTTGTCCAGTGTTACTACCTGGGTTATCGGTGCCTAATGAATCGCTGCCACCGCCACCACAAGCGGCTAATAACAAGCTCATTGCTGTTGATGCGAAAACTAGAGTAATACGTTGCATCGTATTCACGTTCCTGTTTTAGTTGTATGACTAAAAACTAGCACCGCTTGGGTTATCTCGCAATCACTGTTTCTGCCAAGCCGTGAATAATTTCCGCTGTTGTGGAGAGATTTTTAACCCGTAGGTTTTTTCCATGTAAAAGTACGCATCAGCAATGCGTTTTCTAGCGTACTCTGGTGGTTCAATTCGGCGTAACTTAAAGTCAATCTTTACTGGACACGCGCCATAGTTTGCTTCAGTACTTGGTAACATGCCAAAACGAAAATTAGACCGATCCCCATTGATTTCACCAATCGCTGGAGCAAGGTTGTGAATATCTGCTTCCATCTTCCTGAATTGCTCACTGACTTTACGGCAGTGCTTTCTGCCGCCATCTTGCCAGCACTGCAACTGATGTCCAAATTCCCACGCGGGCACGATATGCTCCCACTCAATGCGCTGAGCACGGGCGTTTTCTTTGCCATTGCGAGTGTAAGGTAACCTCGGGGTATAACCACAACTTGCGGGATCAGGCACCAGCTTTTTGCCTTGCTTTTTGATATTACAATTACAATAAAGCGTGCGGGTATTGTCGGTAACTTGTTGTGATAAATGTTTCTTTGCTTTTGAGAAAGACGTGAACTCTTGAGCGTTAGCTGTTAATACAAATAAGCTAAGCGCTAAGATATAGCAATATCGTGACATAACCTCTCACCAAATGGTGGAATACAGGGAATGTCACTATATCAAAAAAATCATCAATACCAACAAGAGTGTACAGTAAGTCCCTTTATTTATTCGGTGCAGGGCGACGTTTTCGCCAAGGTGGAGATTGCAATAATAACAATATCCCTGTTAGACAAAAGAGTACACTCGTAGCGGCGAAGGAAATGAGCAAGGGGTTATTGAAATCCTCTCGTTCGTCGTAATCCATAATGTGTAGCATCCAAAAAAAATCAAAGATGCGCCACAACGTGCTACGCACCGTCACAACTTCACCGCTAGTTGCACTTAGATACAGCGTGGTGGAGAGGATATCGTTATATTCGACTCGCCAAACATCTTCCTTGTAACCTGCTTCTCTGGGGGCTGTGGCAAGTCGTTCAATATGGCTCACATCCGCTGCAATTAATAGGTGTTGCTTGGCCTGTTGTATTATTTGCTGTTGATTTGGAGTGGTAAAAGGTGCGCCTGTTATCCCGTTGAAAATGAGCTTTTCATCTTGGTTTAGCTTGATGATGGGAGTATCGAGAAAATGGCCGAACTGGATTTGGCGCACTTGCACCGTGCTTTGTACTAACTGATTGAGATCAGCTTGGTACGCGGCGGTGGGAAAGGGGTTGTCTAAGCTTCTATGCGCTAAGTGTTTACCATGGATCTTTGCCAATGGGATCGCGCTCATGACCAGCCCGCCTAATAGCCAAGCAAAGATCTGTAAAAACAATAAATAGCCAAGGTACTTGTGGAGTTTACGTGCGGGTTTTAGCAGTTTTTTAATCATCACAATATGTTATTCTAGTTGCTCGTGAGTATGATAACTATAATGCACGGTGCTTAGAATGTGGCAAATTGTCGCATTGTCCAATAAGTAATGTCCTTATCACACTGATAAATAAGTCATTACTAGATTTAGCTTTACAAGGTAGCTTTTAATACATGTCTGAAATTCAATTTTTAAATGTCGATTTGGAACTGGAGTCAAAGCAGGATATCAGTGCGCTAGTTTCGGATTTAAAGAAAAATGCTATCGTGCTGCATTACGATCAAGATGACTATCGTCAATTGGCTCGCATCGAAGCAAATACCAATGAATTAACCCCTGATAAAGCGATTAACCAACTGTGTGAGTTAATTGAGTCTTGCTCTAAAGCGGCACTTAAGCAATGGCTAGGTTGTACCAAGCGAACTTTTGACATTGGTTTTAACTCAGGCAAGTCGCCAAAGTGCTTTTCGCAAGCACTACAGGCAGATACGTTGCTTAGGATCTCTGCAATAGGTGCCGGTATAGAAATTACTATCTACCCAGTAGAAGAATAAAAACTCTAAAAGCTAGATTAAATTGTTTTATATGTTAACTATGTTAACGTGTTGATAATTTACTTTTATTGTTTTATCTTGTTTATTCCATAACACGGATTATTTCTAGGAACGCAAGATGAAACAACATGTAACCCTCTCTACACTAATGATAGCCATGCTCGGCGGAATGTCTTTCGCAAGTTCTGCGGCAGACAAGGTTAATCTTAATACCTACAGTTCACTTAAGCAGCTTGATAAATTTAACGCTGCACCAGTTCAAGTTGCTGATATAAAAAAGCAAATTGCGAAAAAATTAGCGCTATCACTTAATCACTTAGGTCCCCAAGTTCAAACTCAACTTAGCCAGTATCAGGATGCAGTTTCACTGGAGCAGCTACAAGTTCAGGGGTCAACTAAGCAGCTCATGACAGAAGCGAGCCAGTACACTCGCTCATTAAAAGGCCTGACTGACTATAGCTCTAATCTATACCAGCTGCGTATTGCTTCTAGCGAAATGCTAACAAAGTGGCAACAAGGTGAAGCGCCATTAATTGCTTTTGCGCCTAAAGGTGATGATAAGCACTGGCAATATGTAGAGGCTTTTGATGAGCACGGTCAATTGCATTTACTTGACGCACATACAATGCCAGAGCGACCTGTGCTAATCGTTGAACTTGATAGTGATAAGGTAAAACAAGAAGGCATTCAGGTAATGAAGCAAGTGTTTGCCAAGCAAGGCTTGGCAATGCCATCAACAGCTGTGCAGAGCAACGATGATGCAGAGCCGATTTCAACCAGTGTATTGAAGAAAATCAGACTAAATGACGATGAAGAGCCTTGGGTATCTGGGGCTGCGGAAGTTTACGGCATTGTAACAGGCGTCAACCCATCCCGAGATGAGCCTGTTCTAGATATTGTGGATATGCCATATTTGGACCACGATGGTACGGACTATACGCCTAACCAAATTATCATTCATTGGGAGCGATATCGTTGGCAAGCGGCAGATTTATTGCTGATGGAGCAAGACGACAATACTAACTATCAAGACTTAGCAACAACACTTTTGGATATTGTGACGCAAGTGATGCGTGCTATTCCTGATCCTAATGTTCAAGGCTATGCGATTATCCCGCAACTGACGAATCAATTGATCAAAGCAATGCCAAGCCATTGGTTTACTAACGATGATGACTATGTTGATGTATTTTACACCTTGTTTGAAGGACAAACTTACAACGGGCATATGGGCGCAAGTGGTAATGCGAAAGTGACGATTGAGCCACTTACAATTAACCCTCGCTAAATATTAGCCAAATATGTTATTGAAAAAAGGCCAGTTACTGGCCTTTTTTATTTCTTTTTATTTATAGTTACCAAATTGCTTCGACAAACTCTGGATGGTCTACAAATGGATTTCGGTTACCCTGAAATTCATAAGCCGCTTGGTTGCGCGCTTGCTCTAGGGCATCGACAGGATCTTCGTTATGCCATCTTTTTAGCATGTTGACGACCCAAGTTTCGAATACCTGGTGTTGTGTGCCATTGAGTACTGCATTGCTGTAGCTGGTATTATTTTGCCAGTTTGCAATCACATCTTGATAACGTGTTGCCATATAAAAGTAGACACGAGCAAAATCGCCTTTGAAATTGTCAATTGGCTCAAATACAGTGCCACTGTAATTAATACCAGATGCTGAACCTAGACGACTCCCGTTACTAGAGGTATAAGAAGCGCTTCCTACTTCACCAAATGGATAGTTACTGCGCTTTGAATTTACATAGCCATCAGAAGCAAAAATGTGATGGATATCCGAATTCATCGGTTCTACTTGACCGCCAAACCAAGATTTGGGGAAGGAGTGTTCTCGGTTATAGCAATCGCCTTCGCTTCTGTAACTGCCGCACTGGGATCCTGTAGAAACATAGCTAACACTATCATTTGCCGTTGGCTTCTCAGAGTAGCGATCTAAGATGCTGTTATCTTTTTCAAAATGGCGATCGCGCTCGTTCTGATCGATAAAGCCCCAAATAGCAGAATAACCTTGTGATTGGTGGTTACGAATAATCTGGTGTAACTCTGTTTTCAGTGCATAACCGCTCAGTCCAGCAGTGGAAGCATAGTAACCATCGCCTGAAGGAGGAGGCGTGGTTGTGCCAAGCGTAAAGGTATGATCTTGACGATTGCTGAACTGGCCGCCGGAAGCGAGCGTTGTACCCGCGTGCGTTAAGGTATACTGGCCATTACCATTGGTGCAACAAATTCCGTCGCCATAGCTGTCTAAAATCGTAAAGGTATAACTACCGTCGTTAAGGCATAAGTTTTCATTTACCGATTGATTATTGCTATAGCCACTACCACTAGCAACGGTTGTGTTTGCTGTATTAGTGATTTGCCAGCTTGTTTCGCTACCATAATTATCGGTCATCAAAGCGAGAGTGACACTATTATTTTGACAGCTCTGAGGCGGCTCTGGTGTGGTAGAAGTTGGACCAAAGCCGTCAACGTAGACAGTTTCATTACCGTCAAAACCACTGCCATCGTAAAAACGTAAGCCAACATTAATCGCAGTGGTTGCGGTTGCGGTATAGGTATAGCTAAGTTGTTGCCACTGCCCGACATTGAACTGATCTGAATAGCCATGATAGCCGTCCACCACTAATCGTGCTTTGACACCACCTTCCGTGTGATAGACCCAAGTGCTAAATTGATAGCTTTTACCTGCTTCAACGTTTACTTGCTGTTGTAAGTCTGTGCTACTTTGCGTTGCTGTGGTTACCTGCACCGCTGCGGCAAGATTACCGTCTTTTATTGGTGTCGTAACCGAGCTAAGTGTGATGCCCGAGTCTATCGTCGTCCATCCACTAGGGACTTGACCGCTCCAGCTCTCGAAACTGCCATTTGTAACTTCTGCAGCAGCGCTTAAGCTGAGTATTGAGCAATAAGAACTGAGTATTAGGTTTATATATTTCCCGTGTTTCATTTTTAGTCTCATTATTATGATTATCTGTATTATTGATTTGTCTGTGTATGACAGTTTGATTTTGCATCAAAACTGTTACGGCAATGTTAAACTTTTTAACGGTTAAATATCGAACTTCTTTTAATCTGTTTTCTTTGGACTTTTCAACCTTCAATAACTAAAAGGAATATAAAAGCAGATTCTATTCTTTTTGATCTCTCAATTTGCCACGTATGCTTCACGCTAATAAAAGTAGGCTACGCTGCGTGCGAGCCAGTTATGCAATGAGCAAGCAAACCTTTTGGGTACGGGGATCCATGATGTTGTTAAGTCAACTTAATGCTGCAGCAAGTCCGCTGACACATGAACAACTGCAAAAACTACAAGGCTTAGTTGGAGAGTTAAATCCAATCCAACAGGCATGGGTGAGTGGCTATTTAGCTGCAACCGCAAATTCAGCTGCATTATCAGGTATTGCTGGACAAGCAACAGCGGGCGCTGACGAGTCTGCACCTCTGACTATTTTATTTGGTTCACAAACCGGTAACGCAAAAGGGGTTGCAAACCAAATTAAAGCTCGGGCGGAAGCGCGTGGCTTGACGACTAAGTTGGTCAATATGGCTGACTACAAACCTGCCAACCTGAAGAAAGAGAAATTCTTGGTGATTGCTGTCTCTACTTACGGAGAGGGGGAGCCACCAGAAGATGCAGAAGCATTGCATGAATTCTTAGCGGGTAAGAAAGCGCCTAAACTGGAAGGTGTAAAGCAAGCTGTGATTGGCCTTGGTGATTCAAGTTATGAATTCTTCTGCCAAACGGCAAAGGATTTTGAAGCGCGCTTGGCTGCCCTTGGTGCTGAAATTGTTGTGCCGCGAGCTGACTTAGATGTGGATTATGAAGCTGAAGCCGAGGCGTGGATCGCACAGGCGCTAGATGCATTAGAGCCTGCGCTTAAAGCTCAGCAGCAAGCAGGTGGTGGTAACGTTATCAGCATGCCGTTTGGTGCTCCTCAGGCCGCAGCTAGTCAATATACAAAGCAAAACCCATTCGCGGCCGAGCTGAGTGTGGTACAAAAGATCACTGGCAGAAACTCAAGCAAAGATGTGCGTCACATTGAAATTTCGCTTGAAGGCTCTGATATCACCTATCAGCCGGGTGATTCACTTGGCGTGTATTTCTTAAATGACCCACAAGAAGTGGCGGCGGTGATCGATGTCTTAAAACTCGACAAAGCACAAACCGTTAAAATAGGTGAACTCACCGTTTCATTAGAAACGGCGTTGATTGAACATCTTGAGCTAACACAGTCGTATCCTGGCTTTGTTGAAAAGTATGCGATTGCGACTGGGAATGAGGAGCTAAGCGCACTTGCAAACGATAAAGCGGCATTGCGTGCTTATATCGAAGAACGTCAAATCTTTGATGTGATAAAGCAAAACCCTGCCAACATTGAGGCGCAAGCGCTAGTTGATTGTTGTCGCAAATTACAAGCGCGTTTGTACTCTATCGCGTCAAGCCAAGCTGAGGTGGAAGAAGAGGTGCATTTAACCGTAGGTTTAGTTGAATTTGATACCTTTGGTGAAAAGCATTTTGGCGGCTGCTCAGGTTATTTAGCGAATCGTGCTGAAGAAGGCACGAAAGTGAAAGTATTCAGTGAGCACAACGATAACTTTAGATTACCTGTCGACAATGCCACACCTGTGATCATGGTTGGCCCAGGTACAGGTATCGCACCGTTTAGAGCCTTCTTGCAAGAACGTGAGGCGCGTGACGCAGAGGGTGAAAACTGGCTGTTCTTTGGTAATCCACACTTTACAGAAGATTTCCTTTATCAAGTAGAAATTCAAAAGTATGTAAAGTCGGGTTTATTAACACATGTAGATTTGGCATTTAGTCGTGATCAGGCAGAAAAGATTTACGTGCAAGATAGACTGCGCGAGAAGGGCGAAGCTGTATTTGCATGGCTTGAAAAGGGCGCTCATTTTTATGTCTGTGGTGACGCTAGCAGAATGGCCAAAGATGTACACCAAGCACTTATCGACATCATTAAAACCCATGGAGGGAAAGATGATGAACAAGCTGAGCAATATCTTAAAGCATTGCGTAGCGCAAACCGTTATCAGAAAGACGTTTACTAACGCGTCTTGTTATACCGTCAGCCAATTTTAATGTAGGAAAGACAATGAGCAACTCTGAAATCAAACCGAATAGTAAGCTCGATGCAAACGCAAAGTTTTCTGATAATGAGCGTTTGAAGTCACAAAGTGCCCACTTACGTGGCACAATTTCAACGGATCTGACCGATCAACTAACCGGCGGCTTTACTGCGGATAACTTCCAATTGATCCGTTTCCACGGTATGTATCAGCAAGACGACCGCGATATCCGCCCAGAGCGTACTAAGCAACGGCTTGAGCCACTGCATAACGTGATGCTTCGTGCTCGTATGCCTGGTGGTATCATTAAACCACATCAGTGGTTGGCGATTGACGAGTTTGCAGCGGATAAAACCATGTATGGCAGCATTCGTCTGACAACACGTCAAACTTTCCAGTTCCACGGTGTACTGAAGCCAAACATCAAAGGGATGCATCAGCTGCTGAATAGCGTAGGTATCGATTCTATTGCGACGGCGGGGGATGTAAACCGCAACGTGTTATGTACAACTAACCCGGTCGAGTCTGAGTTACACCAAGAAGCGTACGAGTGGGCGGCTAAAATTTCAGAGCACTTGCTACCAAAAACTAAAGCTTACGCTGAGATCTGGCTGAACGGTGAAAAAACAGAGACAACGGCAGAGCCGATTTTGGGTGATACGTATTTACCACGTAAGTTCAAAACTACTGTGACTATCCCTCCGAACAATGAAGTCGATGTGCATGCCAATGACCTCAACTTTGTTGCTATTGCAGATGAGGGCAAGCTAATTGGCTTTAATGTGCTAGTGGGTGGTGGTTTGGCGATGACCCATGGTGACGTTAATACCTATCCACGTAAAGCTGATGACCTTGGCTTTATTCCGCTTGAGCATACACTTGCCGTTGCTGAGCATGTGGTTTCTGTGCAACGTGACTGGGGTAACCGAGTAAACCGTAAAAATGCAAAAACCAAATATACGCTAGATACATTTGGTACTGAGGTGTTTAAAGCGGAAGTTGAAAACCGTGCCGGTATGAAGTTTGAGCCAAGCCGTCCTTATGAATTCACTCACCGTGGCGACCGCTTTGGTTGGGTTGAAGGTATTGATGGTAAGCATCACTTAACGGTGTTTATCGAAAATGGCCGTATTTTAGATTTCCCAGATAAACCACTTAAAACAGGTTGTCGCAAAATTGCAGAAATCCACAAAGGGGATTTCCGCATGACTGCAAACCAAAACTTAATTATTGCTGGAGTTGCAGCTGAGGATAAAGCGCAAATCGAACAAATTGCCCGCGAGCATGGTTTGATAGATAGCGAGCATTCAGAGCAGCGTAAAAACTCGATGGCGTGTGTATCGCTACCGACGTGTCCACTTGCGATGGCAGAGGCGGAGCGTTATTTACCTGAGCTTGTGACAAAGGTAGAAGGGTTGCTCGCCAAGCATGAGGTTGCTGAAGAGAATATTATCCTTCGTGTAGTTGGCTGCCCTAACGGCTGTGGTCGAGCGATGCTAGCCGAGGTTGGATTCGTGGGTAAAGGACCTGGTAAATACAATATGTATTTAGGTGGTAACCGTGCTGGTACTCGCATTCCTAAGCTGTACTTGGAGAATGTCGGCGAAGACGTCTTCCTGCCAGCGCTAGATGAGTTGATTGGTCAGTGGGTCAGTGAGCGCAACGAAGATGAATGTTTTGGTGACTATGTCATCCGCAAAGAAATCGTTGCGGAAGTCAAAGTGTCAAAAACTGATTTCCACGCTTGATTTAGAACGGGCAGCTAGGCTGCCCATTGGATGAGAAAATGAGTGATTTTAAGCAAATATTGACTCTGGACAGCGCAACTCAGCGGATGCTACTCGCGGATGCTAATGCCCTACTGAGTGATAAAACTGCCGAGCAGAGAGTGGCTTGGGCACTGGAAAACTTACCGGATACTCACTTTTTGTCTTCTAGTTTCGGTATTCAAGCTGCGGTTATGTTACATCTTTTGACTCAGCAGCAGCCTGATATCCCCGTGGTACTTACCGATACGGGCTATTTGTTTCCTGAGACGTATCAATTTATTGAATCACTGTCAGAGCGTTTGGCACTCAATCTTAAGATATACCGTGCTAAGCAGAGTCCTGCTTGGCAAGAGGCGGTGTATGGTAAGTTATGGGAGCAAGGCGAAGAAGGGATTAAAAAATACAATACCCTAAACAAAGTTGAGCCGATGACTCAAGCGTTACGGGAACTTGGCGCAGGCACTTGGTTCAGTGGCTTACGTCGTCAGCAGTCTTCAACGCGTGCGGATAAGCCAATCGTTGAGCTCAGTCGCGGCACGGTCAAGTTTTACCCTATTATTGACTGGCATAATCGTGACGTGTATCAATATCTTACGAAGTTTGATTTGCCTTATCACCCGCTCTGGGAACAAGGTTATGTTTCTATGGGGGATGTTCACACCACCCGTAAGCTTGAACCTGGTATGACTGAGGAAGAAACACGTTTCTTCGGTCTGAATCGTGAGTGTGGGTTGCATATTGATGGTGATGGTATTTAGATCCGTAATATTCATTTAGTAGATTTGAGTGTGGCTGGCTTTTTGACTTGGAAATTCCCAGCGATCGGTCATACTTAGTCTATTATTCGTTCAAGGTCTTGGAGGTGGCTTTGATCTACTTTCCAAAGACGATATTATTGCTATTTAGTTGTACTCTATCTTTTGTCGGACATGCCAAGACTGCGGAAGAAAGTAAAACGTTTGTCAACTTTGCAGTACAGTATTATCCTCCGTTCATTATCGAACATGCCCAAGAACGGGGTGTGCTCATTGATATTTTTGAGCTGTTTGCAGCACAATATCATTACCAACCAAACTACCCTGTTTATCCCGAAAAACGTTCGACTGTAGAAATCGAACGAGGAAATGTCGATGTGCGGATGGAGTCAGAGCATTGGTATCGTGGTACTATGCAAATGTGTTGGAGTGCGCCAATTTACACAATTGAAGACGTATTTGTTACACACAAGCAGGCTGAGCAATTTGATGTAAATGGCTTAAACGAGCATTTATTTTTAGGTCGATTTGGTTATACCTATCCTCAGCTAGAGCCGTATTTTGATAGTAATATGCTGCAGCGCAAAGACTATTACTCAGAATTTGATATTTTGTCCGTGCTTGCGGGCGGAAGTGACAAAAGTCTCGCTTTTTCTATTGTTGGCGAACCAACACTGCGTTGGTTACAGCTGAAATATCCAGTATTAAAAAGTACTATCAGCGTGCGCGGCGTTTCGGATGTCGCGCCGTTGCAATTGCAGTTTGGCCGCACTCAAAGAGCGAAAAAATTGTGTGATGACTTTAATCACTTTTATGCTGACTTTAAAAAAACGGAGCAATTTAAGCAGATACTGTTAAAGTATGGGCTCTAAGGAAAGTCAGAGTATGAAGATGAAAGCCGCAAGTTACTTAATGATTATGATAATGCTGGTGGCGTTAGCCAGTTTGTTTGTATTGAAGCGCCCTGATGGCAAGCCATGGTTAAATGTAAATTCGTTGACCAACAAGGTTGAGCAGCAGGTAACAGCATTAACGGATCAAGGTGTGACAGCGTTTGATAAAGTGAAAACACACACGAAGGAATTTGTGAGTGACGACACTCAGCAACCTACATCTGGGGTACAAGTGTATCGTTGGCAGGATGCTAAAGGACAATGGCATTACTCTGATAAACCCAATCCAAACGGCGAGTCGCAGTACTATCAATTAGATGAGCGCAAAATTACCGTGATAGCAGCTGAAGACACAAGTATTCTGAATAAACAACCAGCGCAAGCTGTAAGTAAAGAAACCGCTTCGGCATTACCAACTGCATTAAATCCAAAAGCGGTAAAACAGGTGATGGAAGATGCGAAAAACATCCAACAGCTGATGGACGATAGAACGAAACAGCTTGAAAAGGCGCTGGAGGAAAACCAGCGCTAAAGTCGTTGTTCAATATATTCTGCAATGGCGAGACTTGCGGTCAATCCCGGTGACTCAATCGCCATTAAGTTAACAAAGCCTGATATTCCATGTGTTGCCTCGAACTGAATTACAAAGTCACTTTGCTTTTCTTTGCTTAGTTTGGGTCTTATCCCAGTGTAATCCGCTGTAAGCCTACTCTCATCCAGACTTGGCCAGTACCGCTTTATTGCGGCGACAAAGCGCGCTTTTTGGGAGTCATCAAACTGGTAATCAATATTTTCAATATATTCGGTATCAGGGCCAAACTTGAGTTGCCCAGCTAAATCTACTGTCGCGTGTACGCCTAATCCATGCGTGTTAGGGAGAGGGTAGATGAGCTGTTGAAATGGGTGCTTACCATGATAGCGATAGTAACGGCCACGACAATAATAGGCGATGGCTTTGTCGCTATCGCCGGTAATTTTATTGAGCACATCGGGGGCATTCAGCCCCGCGCTGTTTATCAGCTGGTCACAGCCCATTTCGAACTGCTCGCCATCGCAGCGCATCGCAACAATAAAATCACTGCCTAATTGCTGCGCGTGAATAAACTCACTTTGCATTGCGACAATCCCCCCATTACTTTCAATCTCAGCGATGAGTGACAGTATAAATTGGTGGCTGTCTAAAATACCGGTGGAGGGAGAGAATAGTGCGCTATGTATTTTCAAATAGTTGAGCTGTTGCTCGATGGTCTTGGATGAAGCAAAGTCAATATCCGTGACAGAGTTAGCATGGGCACGCGTCTTAATTTGTTCTAGGCTTTTCGCTTCCTCTGCGTTTGTCGCAACAATGAATTTACCGAGTCGCTGAAAGGGAATGTTTAGCTGCTCACAGTGCGTGTAAAGGAGTGCTTTTCCTCGAACACAGAGCTGGTGCTTTAAGCTACCATAAGGATAGTAAATGCCCGCATGGATCACTTCACTATTACGGCTACTCGTATGCTCACCAACACGAGATTCTTTATCGATAACAATAACGCTGCGGCTCTGGCTGAGCTTTGCTGCTATCGCTAAGCCTACAACGCCTGCGCCAATAATTAGGGTGTCGACCTTTTCCACAAACTGAGTACCTTCATAAACGTAGACGCTCAGGGTGCAGTAAAACCAACCCAATATCAAGCTGGTATACGCTAATCTCGGTGCTCTCGACGCATTAGCAAAATGGTCAGATATATTTTAGTCGGTAAAGAACAAATGAGACCAAGCGCGACACAGCTCGCACCAATTATAAAACCGCTCGGACCAAGATCATTCAGCCAGTCGGTCGTTAACATGGTGTGGCCCGTGAAAATTAAAATCAATCCCGCTACGATGAGCATATGCAGAGGCCAAAGCTTTTGAGTTGACACAGTACCACCTCACTATTTTGTGTGTTGCAATAATAATGAGGTGGATTTGGTTTTTTGTAGTTGTGATAGATCAAGTTTTAGCGTGATACCACTGCGGCGGTCATTCTGGAAATGCAGCATAGTTCATTGCGACTGTTAGTGATGCGGATCTCCCATACAGATGAACGTTTTCCTAGGTGCACTGGCTTAGCTATAGCTGTGAGCATGCCTGTTCTCGATGCTTTTAAGTGATTAGCATTGATCTCTTGCCCTACACAGTAGAATTGTTCGGTATCTACAACAAAGTTTGCTGCGTAACTTGCAACGGTTTCCGCTAAAGCAACGTTTGCGCCGCCATGGACCATACCCATGGGGTTATGATGTTCAGGAATCGCAGGCATAGTAGCAACTAAGTAGTCGTCACCCACCTCGCTGATTTCTATCCCTAACGTTTTCATAAGCGTACCTTTACCTGTCATGCCATCTTCCAGCTTTTTGCATAACTCTACACTTACGGGTTTAAACCAGATTGCCATACTTGTCTCTCTTTTGAATACATATGCTTACATTTTTTTACTATGGCGATTTTTTTTCGTAGTTACAATCGTTTCATTAACATAAAGGGGAAAGTATGAAAGCATTATCACTGATAGGACTGTTATTTTATTCAGGTTTCAGTATGGCCAACTCTCACGAAGTAAGTGTTGGTTTCGGAGAGTTTTTAGAGATTGAGGATGGATTCTTAGGTGTTCAGTATCGACACTACCTTACTGAGTTAGAGAATGATGGTACACCCTATGGTTTACAGGGGTATCTGCAAAAGAGTAATAACTTCTCTGTAGGTGGTTTTAAAAATGATGATTGGCATCTTTATCAAGCTGATGCTGAGTTCTTTATTGGACGAGACTGGCGAGTTGCCGTTGATGTAACTCAATTTAGAGATGACTCTGCACTTTTTACTGCGACGCGAGATACGATAGCGCTGGTACAAGTGGGACGTTTTGTTAGTGAGAATATGCAGCTTGGTGTTACGCTCATTGGTGAGCGCTCAGAATTTGATAACTACGGAGTGGATGAACGAGATACAGAAACGGCAATAGCGCCATTTTTTCGTTATACAGAGATTGATAATGGCGTTGGATGGGATGTAAAAATGCAAAAAGTCGCAGCCGACATCGACTTTTGGCAGATCCATGCTGGCTATTATTTGGCTAAGAATTGGCAGATCTCTGCATCAGCTCGATTACGTGAAGATGATTTTGATCAATCCGTAGTGGAGTTACAGACTGATTATTGGTTTAGTTCACAATCGGCGCTGAAGTTTGGAATTGGCAGTGCGCTTGATGATGGTGGCATCAATACAATTACGCTGATTTACACTCAAAGGTTTTAAAAAAGACGGCCGGTGCCGTCTTTTCCATTAAAGTATTGCCAAATGAGGCCTATAGCATTTGTCTTAAGACGTACTGTAAAATCCCGCCATGTTGGTAGTACTCCCACTCTTTAGGGGTATCGATCCGGATATCCGCCGAAAACTTGATTTCTTTGCCATCCGCATTTGTTGCCGTGACTACCACTTCGGTTGATGTGTCGTATATCCCTTCAATTTCAAACTCTTCTTCGCCAGTTAGTCCCAGTTCTTCGTGGCCATCATCTGGTTTAAATTGTAGCGGTAATACCCCCATACCAATGAGGTTAGAACGGTGAATACGCTCGTAGCTTTTAGCAAGTACGGCTTTAATCCCAAGTAGTAAAGACCCTTTAGCAGCCCAGTCTCGTGATGAACCCGTGCCGTACTCACTGCCCGCGAGCACAACGAGTGGCGTATTACGCTGCTGATAATGCTCCGCAGCATCGAAAATACTCATAAGTTCGCCCTCAGGCAATAGGCGAGTAATACCACCTTCGGTACCTGGAGCCAATTGATTGCGTAAGCGCACGTTTGCAAATGTACCTCGCATCATAACTTCGTGGTTACCACGACGCGAACCGTAAGAGTTAAAATCAGCTTGTTTCACTCCTTGCGCTTGTAAATACTCCCCAGCTGGGGCCGAGGCCTTGATATTACCTGCTGGAGAAATATGGTCAGTCGTTACTGAGTCACCCAGTTTAGCGAGACAGCGTGCGCCTTTGATACTTGGGATCCCTGGTGGTTCTTTACTCATATCATCAAAGAAAGGGGCTTTTTGAATATAAGTAGAGCTATCTTGCCAATCATAGCGCTCACTCTGATTTACCGCGATTTGTTGCCAATGTTGGTCGCCTTGGTAAACGTCTGCATAGTTCTTCTCAAACATGGCTTGTGTGACTGTCTGAGACACAAGTTCACTGACTTCTGAGACCGATGGCCAAATGTCTTTTAAGAACACATCTTGGCCATCATCGGTTTGGCACAATGGCTCATTGTAGACATCGATATCAGTGCGGCCTGCAAGTGCATAGGCAACAACAAGTGGCGGCGAGGCGAGAAAGTTCATTTTTACATCTTGGTGGATCCGCCCCTCAAAGTTGCGGTTTCCTGATAAGATGGAACTGACAACCAGCTGATGTTTAACGATGGCTTCGTTAATTTCTTTCGGTAAGGGACCTGAGTTGCCGATACAAGTCGTACAACCATAGCCCACTAAATCAAAACCTAGTTCAGCAAGAGGTTCCAATAGCTCGGCTTGTTTTAGGTAATCGGTAACTACTTTTGAGCCAGGAGCCAATGAGGTTTTTACCCAAGGCTTAGGCTTTAAGCCAAGTGTCTTTGCTTTTTGTGCAACAAGGCCTGCGGCAAGAATAACACTTGGATTAGAGGTGTTTGTGCAACTTGTGATGGCGGCAATTACGCAGGCGCCATCGACTAATTCAAACTCTTGATCTTTAAATGTAACCTTACCGACGCCAAGCGTCGCGGGCTCATCTTGATCAACTCGAGAAGTCCCGCCTTCACCAACAGTGCGAGCTTCATCTTGATCTGACACGGCATTTTTTTCACTGCGCTCATGTTGGAATTCACCTAAATGGGCTTGAATTGTTTTGCCTGCGTCATTGAGAGGAATTCTATCTTGTGGGCGCTTTGGACCTGCAAGGCTTGGAACCACTGTCGCTAAGTCTAGTGTCAGTACGTCGGTGTAAAGTGGTTCATCTCCTGGTTCTCGCCACATGCCTTGATGTTTGGCATAACCTTCGATTAATGCAATTTTTTCTTCATCACGATTGGTTAGTCGTAGATACTCCAAGGTTTCGTTATCAATGGGGAAAATACCGCAGGTTGCCCCATATTCAGGTGCCATGTTGGCGATGGTGGCACGATCGGCAAGTGGTAAGTCTGCTAAGCCATCACCAAAGAATTCGACAAACTTACCCACTACGCCGTGTTCACGTAGCATTTGTGTCACGGTGAGTACCAAATCAGTTGCGGTTGTGCCTTCAGGCAACTGTCCTTCCAGTTTAAAACCAACGACCTGAGGAATGAGCAGCGAAATTGGCTGACCAAGCATGGCGGCTTCGGCCTCAATGCCGCCTACGCCCCAACCTAAAATGCCAAGACCGTTGATCATTGTGGTATGAGAGTCAGTTCCCACTAATGTATCAGGGTAGGCGAATGGCATACCATCGATTTCTTTTTCGAATACGACACGTGCTAAATACTCTAGGTTAACTTGGTGCACGATCCCGGTTGCGGGTGGCACCACTTTTAGATTGTCAAACGCGCCTTGCCCCCAGCGCAAAAATTCATAGCGCTCTTTGTTGCGTTGGTACTCTAACTTTGCATTAAGATCAAAGGCGCCATCGTGGCCATATTCGTCTACTTGTACAGAGTGGTCTATGACCATTTCAGCGGGTGATAAGGGATTGATTTTATTTGGATCGCCACCGAGTTTTGCCATAGCGTCACGCATTGCTGCAAGATCCACGATGGCTGGTACGCCTGTAAAATCTTGCATCACGACACGCGCGGGCGTAAATGCAACTTCTTTACTGGGTTTATCTTCCGGCTTCCAGTTGAGTAAGGCATCGATGTCTTGAGCAGTCACGTTCTTGCCATCTTCATGACGCAGTAAATTTTCTAATAAAATTTTAAGCGAAAACGGTAATCTTCTTGCCCTATCGCTTAAAGCTGGAAGTGAGTGAATATGGACCTGACGCTCGCCGACGGTAAGCTGAGTCAGAGTGTTATATGAATTATTCATGCTTGACCCTTTCCTTATACCAACTGCACTTAAGATTTGCTCTATATAAGAGGGAAGTAGAGCATCCAATTAAATGAATTGGTTTTGTTCTAAAAATGCATAACAAGGTGCATAGAATGTACCAGTTGCAGACTTGCCGTTTTTTTGTACTGCTATAGTCCTAGTGTTGATTGGACACTTTTTCAAGGGGGAAGTGCACTTTCGCGAAGCATCGGTGCACTAAAAAGGTGAGCGTTTTTGTAATTAAATACGTCAACGTGTGAGATTGCTAGCCAAAGGAAATGGGTTTTCGGCCTGTATTTTTGTCCACTTGTGTGTAAGATTTTCCTGACTTTTGTCGTTTTTTCTTACTCGGCGTTGGTGCCGTTTCGGCGCGTGGAGTGGCAACTGCACGCGGTTGCGGCGTTGCATCAGGTGCTAAGGTTAAATGAAATTCATCACCATCAAAATGCAGAATATCGCCTGAATAAATCTTTTTACGTTTTTGCGTACATATTTCATCGTTGACTGCTACACAACCTTCAGTGATCAATAACTTAGCATGTCCGCCAGTTTCTGCTAAGTCGAGTACTTTCAAAAGGTTACACAATTCTATCGGCTCTTCTTCGAGCTCAATTTCAATAAACCCATCTTGCATTTTCATAACCTCAACATGCCGTATTTACCTAACACAGCCAGTGTCTTATTGCCTTATACGACAGTATATAAAATTACTGCGGTGAATGACGAAACTTTTTCGTTAAATCCGGGGTCTTTAACATTACTGAAGCATTTGGTGTGTATCTTGCACGCCGTCCACGCGATTTGTTTTTATCAGTATTTTATGGAGGCAACGATGGGTATTCGCACAGCATTAAGAAAAGAGCTTATGAATGTAGATAAGACAGATCTAATGACCGCGGATGATGTACGTCACTATGTCAATGAGTCTCTCACACAAGCCAAGGATAAGCTTTCTGTCATCTCCCGATTTAATGAGCATCATAGTCAGGTGCAAGCAGGGCTGCCAAGTCAGGAACTGCACTTACGTCATCAACAGCATCGATTGTTTAAAGATATTCTTTACCCTAAATCTTCTGTTGAAAATTGGTTGTCTAGGTGTTAATTTGAAGCATTAATAAGACTGAGGTTGAAGCATACTTCCCTAGGAAGGTGCATTTCAAACCGAGGCGTAACACCAAGGATGACAATGCAACGTATTTTCGCAATTGCTACTTTATTGTTGAGTGGCTGTAGCACCCAAACTTTACATATCTTTGAATCCGGCCTCGATGAAGGTACTAGAGCTAACTTAGTTCAAGCATTAGAAAAGCGAGATATTCATTATCGTTTTACCGAGCTTCCCGTACCGCTACAATATGAGAGTGCACAATTAAATATTCCACCGATGACTTCAGGCGACAATTGGCTTAGGGATATTGAATATGTAGTGAAAGAGATTGGTTTTGATACGCTGACAATTTCAGAATTTAATATGGAAGGGCACCGTTATACACCGAATAACGCGGGGTTGTATCTGGTGCAAAACAGAGCTGCTCAAGCATTGCCAGATCTATTGTTTGCCCACCAATGTAAAGATGATTCTATCCAATTGCAGCTGAAACCCAATGGTCATTGGCAGCAGGTTGGCACTGAGTATCGGGGGCGTTGGATCTATAAAAGTAATTCTCTTACGCTCACGTGGCATGAGAAATCCGAGCAGCACCCCTACCAGCAAGTGTATGCCGAGCGTGAACATACAGTGCAGACATTACAGGGACCCAAGCCTGCAAAAACATTTACCCGCCAGCAGCTTTTCGATGGGCCTGTGCCTGTATTTAACTGTGACTTACAAGTGATCTTTGCTGAGTGAGTTAATAACTCGTTGGGCTCGTGACACTTGCTGCAGGCCGAGCTTCACCTGTTTCGTGGCGGGGACAAATGGAGTAGGAGCCGTTTGCGAGCTCTGAATCACAGGATATTCATGAAGCAAATTAGCATACATGGATTGAGTACTCGGTTTCAGCAAGAAATCAATAAATAGCTCGGCATTGTGTGCATTGGGTGAATGCTTTGCTATCGCAACCGTGGTGGTAGAAATAGGCGTTTTTCCCGAGTGCATCTTCAGAAAGTGGATCTCTAGCTGTTCGGCAAGTGCCTTATCGCGCTTATTCTCGGAGTGCTGCATCATGCTCCAGTAATAGTGATTCGCCAGCGCAAATTCACATTGGCCTTGTGCAAGCGCTCGCAGTTGATCTCTATCTCCTCCAGCAGGACGCTTTGCTAATAGCGTATTAGCGTGGTTGAGCCATGAGGAGTCATTGCTATTTGAAGAAGCGTAGAGGCTCGATGCTAACGTCAAGTTATAACTATGAGACCACTGGCGAATGCAAAATTTACCCTTGTAAAGCGATTTATCTAAATCCGAAAAGTGCTCGGGCAAGGGTGTAGAAACACCTTTTTTACGGAATAATGCGCGTGTCCTTATCGAAACACTGAGCCAACGCTTATCATCATCCTTGAGTTCAGGGTTTACTGCTTGCCAATTTGTGATCTTGTCGATAGGACGCAGTAGTGCTTTGTAATCATGCAGCTGAATTAGATCGGAGGTGAGCAACACATCGGCCTTTGAGTCCGCGCCATCGCTTTTGAGACGCTCAAGCAGTTGTGCTGATTTACCATTTACGAGGTTTACGGTGATCCCAGTCTCTTTTTCAAATGCCTGGAGGACAGGTTGAATTAATTCATATTTTCTAAATGAATAGACGTTTACTTGCGAGGTGTGGGGTTGCTTCGCAACCGCTTGATCAAAATGTACCCAAAAGAGTAAAAAAAGAAAAAGTTTACTTTTATTCATTGCAAATAAGAATTATTATCGAATAGGTGTAGCATACAATGTTCGATGAAGATGTCCAGACTTAAACGACGCGTTTTTACAAATGCCATTCTCCATAGTGCTCAACAGGTTTTTAAGCAAAGATTTCCTGTGTTGGGGTTCATATTGTTGTTTGCTTGTTTGATATATGTTGGCTTGATAGCGAATATTTACTACCAGAACCAATCAGAAAGCAAAAGTGCGCAGGAGTTGACACGATTAGAATACTTACTGGATAGTAAGTTGCAACACGTTGCCCACCTACTGTATTCGATAGATGCCTACCTCAACACCCATCAAGATGCAGATTTTTATGAGATAGCGCAATCACAGCTCACCACGGCGAACTTAGGGTTGAGTATGGAAACATACGCAGTGGTTTCACCTGAGCAATTCTCTACATTAGAGAAAGTGCAGCGAGAAAGAGGGTATTTTGACTTTAAAATTAGAGGCAATGTAGATGATCAGGCTAACCAATGGCTGGTGGTTACCCGTGCCGCACCTGTGTCTGAAGTTGGCCAGACAGTCGGGCAGGCGGAGGTACTTGAGAGAGATATTTTTGCAGAGCGGGATGAGAATGACTTAACGACCTATGTCCGGCCAAATAGGCAAAAACTCAGTGTATTGATAGAGCAACCGCGTTTTGGAGAGTTTAAAACGCTACTGGGATTAAGTTTTGAGTTACCTTTTTTATTGGATTCACTATTTGGCCAATTATATCAGCAGCGTAAGCAACACTTATTGGTCTCTTCAAAAAAAGAAATTATTTATAGCTCCGATTGGCAGACACGTTTCGACCTTCAGAATTTAACGCCAAGTGCGGTACACACCATTAATTTTTATGGTTTGCCCATTACCATGCAGTTGTATGATGAGGCGTGTTTACATCCAAGTTGGTTAAATAACCATAGCGTACTGATTATACTCTTTTTAGGTATTTTGGCCGCCTGTATTTTATTGGTGTGGATCCAGCTAAGACAACTGAAAAACCGCAATGAAACTGTCAATAATTTAGTTGTTGAAAGAACTAAAAGCCTAGAGGTGTCTAACCACAGGTTACAAGTCGAATCTAATAAGCGCTTAGGGGCTTTGCAGCAACAGGTCGCTGCAGAGCGTAAGTATAAGAGTTTATTCGTTAATAGCCATGAAGGTTTATTTGTACTAGACCGCGAGGGCTATATCATTGACTCCAACCCCGCTTTCAATGCGTTACTTTTTGGTGGGCGTATTCCTTCGCCAAATACAGACTTTAGTGCGCTTATGCGAGACTCTGAGTGTCATGAGCAGTGGAACCAGATTGTTGCCACGAAGCAAGCTCACCAAGAAATGGAGTGGTTAGCAAAAGCAGAATCGGGAGAGCATATCTGGCTTAGACATTCAGGGCATTGGCTGCATCAACCGGATAGTTGCCTGTATGAGGGGAGAGTGACGGATATTACTCAGGCTAAACTGTTCCAAGAGCAATTGCGATATAAAGCGCAACATGACAGCTTGACCGATCTGCTAAATCGTCAGAGCTTTGTGTCTTTGGTTGATAAGCTTCGTGAGCGTAAACGCGCCAAGTTTACTTTGCTATATATTGACTTAGACCGCTTTAAGCTAATAAACGATACCTTAGGCCATCAAGCCGGCGATAAGCTGCTTATTGAATTTGCAACAAGAATGCGTATGCTGCTTAGTAGCTATGCCGATATTGCCCGGCTTGGTGGTGATGAATTCGCCGTCCTTATTTACGATGAGCATCTACTTGAACCAATTGAGGGGGTGCTTGAAGATATTCTTGCGCGGATCCGAGCGCCATTTCTGTATCAGGGTAACAGTCATTGTGTAAGTGGTAGCGTTGGCGTACGTCACTTTACCGCTCCGTGTCTACATTGCGATGCAGAGAAACTACTACATGATGCCGATATTGCAATGTATGAGGCAAAGAAGCGAGGTAAGAACACTTATCATATATTCACTAATGCTATCGCTTGCGAAGCGGGTCGAAAGATCCAGATTGAGCAAGCGCTACAGGCAATAGTCATGTCTCGCGAATTAAGCCTGAATTTGCAGCCCATCTATTGTCAAAAAGGGCAGAATTTAAAAGGGTTTGAAGCGCTACTACGCTGGAATAGTCCAATGCTCGGAGAAGTAAGTCCCGCAGAGTTTATTCCCATCGCAGAACAATGTGCGAAGATTTCAGAGCTTGGTCGCTGGGTATTTGATCAGGCGCTCAATTTTATCAATGCCATAGGAGACAGTACCCTTTTTGTCGCGGTTAATGTTTCTCCGTTGCAACTCCAGTCGCAGGAATTTATCGATTGGTTAGTGTCTCGCTGTGAGGATGAAAATGTTGCGATGAAACAAATTAAGCTTGAGTTGACAGAATCCGCCATGATGGCAGAGGAAAACATGCTTATAGGGCCGCTGGAGCAACTTCATCAAGCGGGATTTGGCATCTATATTGATGACTTTGGCACAGGTTATAGCAGCCTTGCCCGGCTCAATCATCTTCCCGTGGATGGCATTAAAATAGATAGAGCTTTTATGTCCGGCATTGAGCTGGGTGGTAAGGCGACGCAACTCATTGAAGCGATTTGCGCGATTGCGCACAGTTTTAATCTAGTAGTGACAGCCGAGGGCATTGAAACGGCAGCACAGCTTGATACGTTATCAAGGCTTTATTGCCATCAAACGCAAGGCTATCTTATGTCGAAGCCGCTGGTTGTGGCAGAAGCTAAACGCCTCGCTTTGCCGAGCAAAAAAGTGCATCAGTTATTTGCCTAGTTAACCTGAGGTTTGGATAACAAAGTGACATCTTATGAGGTGATAGAAACAATGGTTGAAAAAGTAAAAATACCTATTGACCTTAACATGGGTTGAGGTTTTAACCTGCCTTCATCAACTTTAGGAGTCAGTCATGGAATTAGAAGCGAATATCAATCAATATCTTAGCAGCTTATCGTTACAGCACTTTGCTGGGATTGAGCTGGTCACCGAGTTACAACAAAAACACCTCTCTCGTTACGCCTTCTCAAGTATTAATGCCATGTATGGTGAGCGTCTGTTGCTTGACCCATTACCACTATTTAACCGCTTAGTGATCAACAAACAAGGAGGCTACTGCTTTGAGCATAACAAGGTGGCATTTTTAGCGTTGCAACAGCTTGGGTTTACGGTAAGGCCGGTTCTTGCGAGAGTAATGCTAAATGGTAACCTCTCCAATCCTCGTTCTCATCGGATGACATTGTTAAATTTGGACGGCGAGCAGTATTTGGTTGATGTGGGGTTTGGAGTGAAGTCTCCTCGTGTACCGATTAACATCAATCAGGCCTTAACTATCCAAGGTCGGCAGACTTATCAGGTACAAAAAACAGCAGACACAGTTAAAGTTACTTTGTTAGAGGAAGGAGAAGCACCGCTCACTTTATATCATGTCGACCTTGCTGAAGTGTTCGAATCCGATTGTGAAGTGGCACACTTTTATTCCCATCAACATCCTGAAGCGGCGTTTGTGAATAACTTAGTGGTTTCTCGAATTACAGATTGCCATCGTTATTTACTGCGTAATCAGAGTTATTTTGAATGGCATGAATGTGATGGCAGTGTTACTGAAACTGCAGTTGAGAGCTTTGCTCAGCTGGAGCAGTTGGTAAAAGAGACATTTTTGCTTGAAACGCCAAGAGCGGTTTTAAAAAGCGTATACGATAAACTCCTAACTCGCGTCGCAAATAAACCAGTCGAACGTTAATTCGACTGGTTTTACGTGAATTAGTTTACGGTATTACCACCTTCTAGCTTAGTCTTCCAACCTAGAAACCACAAAATAGGGGTTAAGATACTCGGCTTTTTGATTATAGCGCAGAGGCTCGCCATTCACTTGGCTGACTTTTGCCCCAGCGATACTCGCCACCGCGTGTCCGGCCCCGGTATCCCACTCTGAAGTTGGGCCAAGGCGAGGGTAAACATCGGCTTTACTTTCGGCCACTAAACATAACTTAAGTGAACTGCCTTTAGGTACCATGTCGACTTGCTCGAAGCGGGTAAGGTACGCAGCCAAATCTGGTGAAGGGTGTGAGCGTGAGCCAACTACCTTGATTAAACCTTGATTGGGCTTTGTCGTGACTTTTAGCTCTATGCGAGCTTCACCCGTTTGCTTGAACGCGCCAATACTTTTTTCTGCAAGGTAGCTTTCATTAAGTGCTGGAGCATGAACAACACCAAGAATGGGTTCACCGTTATTAATAAGTGCAATATTTACCGTAAATTCGCCATTTTTCTTGATGAATTCCTTGGTGCCATCAATGGGGTCAACCAGCCAATACTCTTGCCATTGTTGGCGCTCTTGCCAATCTATTCCTGCGCTTTCTTCGCTTAATATCGGCATTTCGGGAGTGAGGGTTTTTAGGCCTGCAACAATAATTTGATGTGCAGCGAGATCTGCCTCAGTGACGGGACTTTCATCTTCTTTATATTCAACATTAAAGTCCTTGGCATAAATCTCCATAATCGCTTCACCAGCGCGAATACTCAGATTTAATACTTCTTCCAGCAGATCCGTATGATTCATGACTTACCCTATTAAATTTTTTGACAGTAGATAGTGTATTAGCTGCTGGACAGATTCTTCCAGCGACTGCTCGGAAGTATTTAAACATATTTCTGGACTAATTGGGGGCTCATACGCCGAATCTATGCCAGTAAAATGTTTTATTTCTCCAGCACGCGCTTTTTTATACAAACCTTTAGGGTCTCGTTGCTCGCAAACTGCAAGCGGCGTATCTAGATATACTTCAATAAACTCGCCGCTTGCGACTAAGTTACGCACCATATCTCGTTCTGCTTGAAAAGGAGAGATAAAAGCGGTGAGTACCATTAGTCCCGCATCGACCATGAGTTTGCTGAGTTCACCCACTCGACGAATGTTTTCGACTCGGTCTTCATCGCTGAACCCTAAGTCTTTACACAGTCCATGCCTGACATTATCTCCATCAAGGAGGTAGGTATGTATGCCTTTTGCTTGCAGTGTATGCTCAAGAGCATTGGCCACGGTGCTTTTACCTGAGCCTGAAAAGCCTGTAAACCACAGCACGCAAGGCTTATGACCTTTTAATTCGCTACGTTTTGTTTTATCTACGGCATAGTTATGCCAAACAATATTTTCGTCCATACTTTGCTCTATTAAAATGGAAAGACAAATGGAATAACAGTCAGTACCGTCGCTGAATAAATCAACGACAAGGGCAGTCCCATGGTGACGTAATCACGAATTCGATAGTTGCCTGCGCTATACACCATGAGGTTAGTTTGATAGCCAAAAGGTGAGATAAAGCTCGCGGATGCGCCAAAGGCTACCGCCATTACAAATGGCAATGGACTTACATCAAAGCCACTTGCCAGCGCATAAGCTACTGGGAATGAAAGTGCTGCCGCGGCATTGTTAGTGATGAGTTCGGTAAATATCACAGTCATCACAAAAATGGCGATAAATGCACCGTAAGGACCAAAATCCCCTAACAACCACAATAAGCTCGAAGAAATCTCGGCTGCCAGCCCGGTTTCAATCATTAACTTCGCCAGTCCTATCGCACTGCCAACAATAGCGACAAGCTCAATAGGAAAACGGCGTTTCATCTCTGGGACTTTAATTGTACCGAGCACCACAAGGGCAGCGAGTAACACGATTAACCCTTTTACCAGCGGTACAACTCCAAAGATGCTAAGGCCAACCACTGTCGCAAAACTCGCAAGTACGGTGTTGGACTTATTGCGAGATAGATGTGTTTGTAAATCTAGGCCCGAGATATACACAAATTCGCGTTTGAGATTGGGGAGTGCATAAAAATCGCTGCTTGGTGCTAGTATTAAAGAGTCACCCGCTTGTAATTCGACCTGACCGATTCCACCTTGTAGGCGATCATGACCACGACGTATCGCAATAATAGCAGCATGAAACTGCTCTCTAAAGCGGATCTCTTTAATGGTTTTTCCAAGAAAGCGTGAAGACTGACTGACGACCACTTCCACCAAGTGCTCAACGTCTTTCTCGTGTTTATCATGGACTATCTTTAATCCATCGAAACGCTGTAACAGTGGCACTGAGTTGATGTCGCCCACAAATAGCAGAACATCACCAGCAAGAATTTCTTGTTGTGGCGTAACGGCGCAGATCCGTCGTTCACCACGAATGATTTCAGCAAGAAATAAGTCTTTGAGGTCGCGCAGGCCGTTTTCTTCAACCGTGCGGCCAACTAGCTTGGAGCTTGGCTCAACTTTCCCTTCTAAATAAAACGGCACGACCTCATCATTATTTTTGCCGTTGTCGGGCAAATATTTGAGCATAATCGTGATGGTCAATAAACCAACACTCAGGACGGCAAGACCAACTAAGGTAAAGTCAAAAAAGCCCAGCGGTGCCATCCCTGCTTCTACGGCAAAGCCATTAACAATAAGGTTGGTAGAAGTACCTATTAGCGTTAACGTACCACCTAAAATAGCGGTATAAGAAAGCGGTAATAGCAGCTTAGAAGGCGCGTGTGTTTTGCTCTCTTTAACGGTGGTGATCAGCGAAGCAACCACCGCAGTGTTATTGGTAAAAGAAGACAAAAAGGCGGTGGATAAACCCAGTTTAATCACCGCTTTTGCGAGACTACCTTGTGCCATTGAGTGGGCGAGTTTTTTGACTAAGGTTGTTTTTTCAATCGCAATAGAAACTAGGATAAGCAGCACAAGCGTGATTAAAGACGGGTTCGCATAATTCACCAACATCGATTCAAGATCGATGAGGCCAGTCAAATAACTTGTGGCGATTGCGCCTGTGAATAGCCATGCAGCGTTAATGCGTGTGGCAAAAAGACACACGACTAACGCTAGCATAATGCCTGTTAAAATGACTTGTTCCATAATGACGTCATACCTCGTCTAACAGGCTAAATTGCATTATTTTAGCTTCGAAATATCAAGCGCTTGCCAATGAGGGAAGTGCTTGCGAACTAATGCATTAAACTCAATCTCAAATTCACTAAACTGACTTGAGGACGTTGCTGTTGCGGCTTGAACCGTTTCCACCATACCTGCACCTATCGTTAGGTTAGATAGGCGATCAATTAAGATAAACGAGCCGGTTTCACGATTATTTAAATACTCATCCGCAACGACATTTTCTGTCAGCTCGATGGTTACGATAGCAATTTCATTTAATGACAATGAATCGGCTTGGCCGTGCTCAAGTGTATTCACATCGATAGTGTGCTCGATATTTTTCACGATTGCCGCGGTTTTCTTGCTACCCAATTTAAGGTTATAACTTTTACCCAATTGTAGTGGTGTTTCGTGCATCCATACCAGCTTAGCAGTGATCTGATTCGTCACCTGAGCAGTCGACTCTACAGGCACTATCACGTCGCCACGACTCACATCGACTTCATCTGCTAGGGTGATAGTGAATGCTTGTCCGGTTTCCACTTGAGTTAGATTGCCATCAAAAGTCACGAGTTCTTTAATGGTTGAAGTCTTACCTGATGGCAATACTTTAACCGCTTGGCCAACGCTTAAGCTACCAGAGGTTAATGTGCCTTGGAAACCACGAAAGTCTAGATTAGGACGCACAACATATTGCACCGGGAAGCGCGCTTCAAAACCATGATTAGGCTCTGCCGCAGGAGAGTCTTCCAGCAGTTCCAGCAATGGTTTGTCTTGATAATAAGGCGTTTTTTCTGAGCGATTTACAACATTGTCGCCTTTAAGTGCTGACATTGGCACAAAGCGAATATCTCGTACGTTCAGTTGTTCAGCAAATTTCAAATAGTCGGCCTTTATGCGCTCAAATACGGCCTCATCAAAATCAACAATATCCATCTTGTTTATCGCGACAACGAACTGTTTGATACCCAGTGAATCACAAATAAAGCTATGGCGTTTAGTCTGAACTTGGACACCATAACGGGCATCGACAAGAATAATGGCCAAATCACTGGTCGAAGCACCCGTAACCATATTACGGGTGTACTGCTCGTGTCCTGGCGTATCGGCAATAATAAATTTACGCTTCGCAGTTGAGAAATAGCGGTAAGCCACATCAATGGTAATACCTTGCTCACGCTCTGCTTGTAAGCCATCAACAAGTAACGCTAAATCTAGATCTTCACCCGCATTGCCGACTTTTTCATTGTCTTTGTGTAGCGCAGCTAATTGGTCTTCATAGATTTGATGGCTATCGTGCAGCAAACGGCCGATCAGCGTTGATTTACCGTCATCTACGCTGCCGCAGGTCATCATGCGCAACAAACTCTTGTCTTGCTGACGTGCTAAGTAGGTTTCAATGCCTAATTCTTTCACTTCATTTGCTGTTGACATTAGAAATACCCCTCGCGCTTTTTCTTCTCCATTGACCCTGACGAATCGTGATCAATCACTCGTCCTTCACGTTCTGACGACGTAGATAACAACATTTCTTCGATAATTCCGGTAAGTGTATCGGCTTCTGATTCAACAGCCCCCGTTAGTGGGTAACAGCCTAGCGTTCTGAAGCGTACTGATTTCATTTCAGGCACTTCACCTTCTGCAAGTGGCATACGGTCATCATCGACCATAATTAACGTTCCGTTACGCTCGACAACCGGTCTTGGCTTAGATAGGTAAAGTGGCACTATCTCAATACCTTCTTGGTAGATATATTGCCAAATATCGAGCTCTGTCCAGTTTGATAATGGGAAAACTCGAATGCTTTCGCCAGGGTTCACTTGGCCGTTATACGTATTCCATAACTCCGGACGTTGGTTTTTAGGATCCCAGCGATGGTGTTTATCTCTAAATGAGTAAACTCTTTCTTTTGCGCGAGATTTTTCTTCATCACGGCGCGCACCACCAAAAGCCGCATCAAAGCCATATTGATCTAGCGCTTGCTTAAGGCCTTGTGTTTTCATGATATCGGTATGCTTAGATGAACCATGAACAAATGGACTTATGTTCATCTCTAGCCCTTCTGGGTTTTTGTGCACAAGCAGTTCAAATCCATACTCTTTTGCTAATCTATCGCGAAACTCGATCATTTCTCTAAATTTCCAATTGGTATCAACGTGGAGTAGAGGAAAAGGGATCTTCGCAGGGTAGAAAGCCTTACGAGCAAGATGAAGCAGTACCGACGAGTCTTTACCAATCGAGTACAGCATTACCGGGTTTTCAAACTCTGCGGCAACCTCTCGGATGATCTTTATGCTCTCAGCTTCGAGTTGCTGGAGATGGGTTAAAGCCATGATTAATGTCCTACTTATAAATTTAACTATCTGTTACGGTTATTACGCGACTTGCGTAATGGGTTGAGCAAAGCTACTGATTTGATTGTTCTTATTAAACCAAGCTAATTGCTCATGTAATGCTGCTACTTCACCAATAATCAATAGTGCTGGCGACTGAATATCATGCGCAGTAATAGTCTGTGCAAGTTGATCTAATTGTGTTCTTACTACACGCTGAGATTTACGCGTGCCATTCTCAACAATTGCTACAGGTGTATTCGGCGAGCGGCCATGAGCGAGTAATTGCGCCTGAATGTGCGGCGATTTAATCACTCCCATGTATACTGCAAGCGTTTGATTCGCCTTAGCTAAGCCTTCCCAGTCGAGTTCTTGTCCATCTTGCTTGCAATGCCCAGTCACAAATTGAATAGCTTGAGCATGATCTCTATGAGTTAATGGAATACCAGCGTATGCGCTACATCCTGCAGCAGCAGTAATGCCCGGAACGATTTGATATTTAACGCTATTTTCGGCCAACACTTGCACTTCTTCGCCACCGCGACCATAAATAAATGGGTCGCCGCCTTTTATCCTACAAACCTTTTTACCTTGTTTGGCTAAGTCAACCAAAATCTCGTTGGTGTGTTCTTGTTTAACACTATGATTACCGGCTTTTTTGCCCACGCAGATTAAATCAGCGTCACGACGTACAAGATCCATTATTTCGTCAGATACCAGATAATCATACACTACCACATCGGCTTGTTGCATTAGTTGTAATGCCTTAAGCGTCAGTAGCTCAGGGTCGCCAGGACCCGCACCGACGACATAAACTTCGCCTTCAGGGGAGGGAGTGCTTTCTAGCATGGCTTCAAGTTGAATTTGTGCATTTTCATTGTTACCAGCTTGTACTTCACTTACCACATTTGAATCAAAGACAGATTCCCAAAACTGACGGCGGTCAGCAAAGTGTTTAAAGTGCGCTTTCACTTTATGTCTGAATTGACCGACAAGTGTTGCCAGCGGACCTATATGCTGTGGAATAAGGGTTTCTAACTTCTCTCGTAATCGTCTTGCAAGGACGGGCGCAGTTCCAGCACTGGATATGGCAATCGTTATAGGGTTTCTATCCACGATTGAAGGAAAAATAAAATTACACTTTGGTTGGTCGTCGACTACGTTAACGAAAAGGTTACGGGCTTCAGCAAGCTCTGCTACCTCTGCATTTACGGCCTCAATATCCGTTGCCGCAACGACTAACATGGCATTATCTAGGTCTGATGCATCAAATGGCTTATGTCGAAGTGCAACGCTTGCATCCGCTGCTAGTGATAAAAGCTCAGTGCAAAACTCAGGTGAAACCAAAGTGACTGCTGCATTGGCTTTCAAAAAGGCGCGGCACTTTCTCAGCGCAACTTCACCACCACCTACAATCAATACAGGTTTATTTTCTAGTTTGGTAAAAATTGGCAAGTATTGCACGATAACCTCTGCTAAACATCACGACGGTTGATATCAATATTGATTGATATCAGTAATAGAGCGCAGCATATAGAGTTGCAAATGTGGGAAAAAATAATTTAAACCGACTCCATATAACCAAAAGTTATAAAAAAACCAGTTAAATGTAATTTTCTTTTTGTTTCATGTGGTTAACTTAAGTTTTTGCTGTGATTTGACGATTATAGTGTTTGGTTATGAGATATTCATTTAATGAACAATAGTAAAAACCGCGTCCGACAGGTAATTGTATGCGGACATTTGTCCTATTGTTGGTCCTGCTGTATGCATTTAACTAGGGTCTGTTGACCTTTGCTGTTTGATTTTTGTTCTTCTGAGTGGGTTTTGGTCGCGGCGCTCAATTTGCCGCCTAGTAATCTAGGCAAAAGTTGAGCAACAATGAACAAAGCGCACTCAGGTGAACCCAAAGGGCAGCGCTTGATTGGCATTTTTCTGTGTTGCCCCACAAGGATGTGGGGTAAGGTGACTTTGCAGGAGCACAAAGTCTTTATCGCCTAGCTCACATAGAGCAACTATGCTACGCAGGCTCTGCCTTGTATAAATACCAATCAAGTTGCTGCAAAAACAAACTTGAAAGATGAACAGGCCCTAGGCTTATTACATAGAATGAAAAGGAACACGGTAATGACTTTACAATCTGATGCTCGGTTGTCGCTGAGTTTAATGGATTTAACCTCTTTGAAAGAGGACGATACGCCGGCAAGTATTCTCGCATTATTGAATAGCATTAACCCTGATATTGGACTACCAGCGGCGATTTGTGTGTATCCGCAGTTTGTGATGTTAGTAAAAGAAGAGTTGGAAAAGCGTGAGTGGCCGCAGATAAAAGTGGCAACGGTGACCAACTTCCCATCTGGAGAACAAAAGCTCCAGCAGGTCGTTGCACAAACTCATTCAGCAATCGCAGATGGTGCCGACGAAATTGATCTTGTGCTTCCTTATCAGCAGCTGATGGCGGGTGACCCAGATACACCTTGGCAATATGTGCATTCAAGCAAGCTTGCTTGTCAAGGTAAAGCAAAGCTCAAGGTCATCATCGAAAGTGGCGTATTGGCTAAACCAAAGCTCATTGCGGAAGCCGCGCAGCTTGCCATTATGGCGGGCGCGGACTTTGTTAAAACAAGTACAGGAAAGGTTGCTGTCAATGCTACACCTGAAGCGGCTGAAGTTATCCTTAAGACAATCAAAAGCAGCGGTAAATCGGTTGGATTTAAAGCGGCCGGTGGAGTAAAGTCAGTAGTTGAAGCACAGCGATATTTACGATTGGCTGAAGAAATTATGGGGGCCGAGTGGCTCAATGCCAAGAATTTTAGATTCGGTGCTTCAAGCTTATTGAGTGATGTAGCAGTGGTTGTGAATGGACAGAGCGAGTGAAGCAGAAAAAATAAAACTTGAGCATGACGCGGCTAAACTGTTTTTACGCAGTTATGAAAAGCAGTTTGCAGTGCATATGCGCCATATTTGGCACAATGAGCCCAATAAACCGGACGTCAGTTGTTATCAAGGAAAAATACAGCTTGATATAGAAATAGCCCATTTTTATGCAAGTGAGAAAGAAGCGATGGCTGTGCTTGGACGTCAGCTGTCTCTCTCCACGCAAAGAGAGCTGGCGGCAATGAGTCAAGCCGCTGACTCCGATCAACTGAGTATCGGCTTACAGCGGCTGCTCAATCAAAAAGCCAAAAAATACTATGATTCACAACGTGTTTGGTTGTTAATTCGAAATGCTAGCCCCATCTATCATCTTGATGATTTTAAGCGCTTAAAAGCCACTTGGGAGATCCCTGATTGTCATCCATTTGAGCAAGTTTGGGTGCTTTGTGATTTTTATCACGGAGATTTATTGCGTCTTTTCTGAAGACGTCGTAAAACCAAGTTTAGATTAAATGTTACTTTGCATATCTTTTACACTTGTTTTCGTTTGCTTCGTCAGTATAATGGGCATCCACTTTGCAGGGGCGTAGTTCCAATTGGTAGAACAGCGGTCTCCAAAACCGATGGTTGCGGGTTCGAGTCCTGCCGCCCCTGCCAATTCAGCAACAAGTCCACATTTAAAATAACGTGACCCAAAACCACTTAAGTCGCTTATTTGTAAATTTGGATTGAATGGATTTACCCTGTTCTATGCGGGGTTGTTGTGTCTGTATTTAAGGTAAAATTGATTATGAGCACTAATGTTGAAAACTCGTCAAGCTCGATGGACACGGTAAAGTGGCTAGCTGCTATTGCACTTCTAACTGGTGCCGTAGTTGGTAATTATCTATATGCCGATTTATCTGTTTTAGTACGCGCTGTTGGCGTAGTTGCAGCTATCGCTGCGGCTTTGGGCATTTTGGTAACGACTGAAAAAGGCCGTACCTTTATCGCTTTTGCTAAAGAATCACGTATTGAAGTACGTAAAGTTATCTGGCCAACGCGTCAGGAAGCGACTCACACTACTTTCATCGTGATCATTGCAACGGTGATTATGGCATTAATCCTATGGGGATTAGATGGTATACTTTTCCGTGCAGTAGGCTTTTTAACTGGATTGGAGATCTGATCCCATGTCGGATGAGAACAAAGAAAAGAAATTACGTTGGTACGTGATCCAAGCGTTTTCGGGTTTTGAAAAACGCGTAGCACAAACCATTATCGAGCATATTAAAATCGAAGGGTTAGAAGACCTATTCGGTGAGATCCTTGTGCCGACTGAAGAAGTGGTTGAAATGCGTGCAGGTCAGAAACGTAAATCTGAGCGTAAATTCTTCCCTGGCTATGTATTAGTTCAAATGGTAATGGACGATGCGTCTTGGCACTTGGTGAATAGTACACCGCGTGTAATGGGCTTTGTTGGTGGTACGTCAGACCGTCCTGCACCAATCAGTCAAAAAGAAGCGGATCGTATTCTTAACCGTCTGCAAGAAAATGCTGAAGCACCGAAACCTGCTACTTTATTTGAGCCGGGTGAAGTGGTTCGTGTTACAGATGGTCCATTTGCTGACTTCAACGGTGTGGTTGAAGAAGTGGATTACGAAAAGAGTCGCCTGAAAGTTTCGGTACTTATTTTCGGTCGTTCAACGCCTGTAGATCTAGAATTTGGTCAGGTTGAGAAAGACAAATAAATTCTAACTTGAAAAAGTTGTCAAAGGCCGCTGATTAATCTATAATCAGCGGCCTTTTTGTTGTACGCAAAAATATGCGGCAAAAAGACTGAATTTTTTAACTGGGAAGCCGTTTGAGTACGCGTCCTCACGCGCACGAGGCAAAGACCCACAATTGAGGTATTATCATGGCTAAGAAAGTTGAAGCTCTAATCAAGCTACAAGTTGCTGCTGGTATGGCTAACCCTAGTCCTCCAGTAGGTCCTGCACTAGGTCAACACGGTGTAAACATCATGGAATTCTGTAAAGCGTTCAACGCACGTACAGAGTCTATCGAAAAAGGCGCACCTGTTCCTGTTGTTATTTCTGTTTACAGTGACCGTTCTTTCACTTTTGAAATGAAGACTCCACCTGCGGCATACCTTCTTAAGAAGGCTGCTGGTATCAAGTCTGGTTCTGGTCGTCCTAACACTGAAAAAGTTGGTACAGTTACTCGTGCTCAACTTGAAGAGATCGTTGAGACGAAACGTCCAGATCTTACTGCTGCTGATATGGACGCAGCTGTACGCACGATTGCAGGTTCTGCACGTGCAATGGGCTTGAACGTAGAGGAGTAATTGAGAATGGCTAAATTAACTAAGCGTATGCGTACTATCCGCGAGAAAGTGGATGCGACTAAAGAGTACGAAATCAACGAAGCTGTTGCTCTTCTAAAAGAACTTGCTACTGCTAAGTTCGTTGAAAGTGTTGACGTTGCTGTAAACCTAGGTATTGATGCTCGTAAATCTGACCAAAACGTACGTGGTGCAACTGTACTACCTCACGGTACTGGTCGTGATGTACGCGTAGCGGTATTCACTCAAGGTGCAAATGCTGAAGCTGCTAAAGAAGCTGGTGCTGATTTAGTAGGTATGGAAGACCTTGCAGAGCAAGTTAAGAAAGGCGAAATGAACTTTGACGTTGTTGTTGCTTCTCCAGATGCAATGCGCGTTGTTGGTCAGCTAGGTCAAATCCTAGGTCCACGTGGTCTTATGCCTAACCCTAAGACAGGTACTGTAACGCCTAACGTTGCAGAAGCTGTTAAGAACGCTAAAGCTGGTCAGGTTCGTTACCGTAACGATAAGAACGGTATCATCCACACTACTATCGGTAAAGTAGACTTTGACGCTAACCAACTTCAAGAAAACCTTGAAGCGCTAATCATCGCGCTTAAGAAGGCTAAGCCTTCTACTGCAAAAGGTACTTTCGTGAAGAAAGTAAGCATCTCTACTACGATGGGTGCTGGTGTTGCTTTAGACCAAGCTACTCTAAATACTCAAGTAGTATAATTTAGAGTTTAGCGTTTACATGGCGTAAAAATTAGACTATAATTTTGCGCCATTTTGTAGAGAAGTGTGCTTCTTTACAAAGCAAAGAATTCGGGTTGAAGCGTATAATTTCGAAAATTGTTTCCATCATGGTCTACAATGAATCGATAAATTGCGCTTCCGTCCAAGACCGTAGGTGGCTTCGGCCTTAATCGTCCTACGTAGACGGTGTGAATCCCAGCTAGATTTTCCTAATCTTCTGGCTCTCGCCGTAAAAAGCATCTCTGCTAAAGTTTTTAGCAGGGTAGAGTAGAACTGAAAAACGTGTTTGTTTTTCTATAAACCAGGAGTAACACCCATGGCTTTAAATCTTCAAGACAAAAAAGCAATTGTTGCTGAAGTCAACGAAGCTGCCAAAGGTGCTCTTTCAGCAGTTGTTGCTGATTCTCGTGGTGTAACAGTAGGTGCAATCACTGCTCTTCGTAAAGAAGCTCGTGAAGCTGGTGTATGGATGAAAGTTGTTCGTAACACCCTAGCTAGACGTGCGGTAGAAGGCACTGATTACGAATGCCTAAATGAATCACTAGTTGGTCCAAGCCTAATCGCTTTCTCTTCAGAGCACCCTGGTGCTGCTGCGCGTATCTTTGCAGATTTCGCGAAAAAGAACGAAGCATTTGAGCTTAAAACTGCTGCATTCGAAGGCAAAATCGTTGACGTAGATATGCTTGCTAAGCTACCTACTTACGACGAAGCTGTTGCACGCTTAATGAGCGCTATGAAAGAAGCGTCTGCTGGCAAATTGTGTAAAACAATTGAAGCGGTACGTGTACAGAAAGCTGAGCAAGCTGCTTAATTTAAGCAACGCTCCTTTCTTTAATAAATTTTTTGAACCGCATGGGTTCGTAAATAATTAGGAAATTTGAAATGTCTGTAACTAAAGACCAAATCCTTGACGCTATTGCTGAAATGTCAGTAATGGAAGTTGTTGAACTAGTTGAAGCTATGGAAGAGAAGTTCGGTGTAACTGCAGCTGCTGCTGTTGTTGCTGCTGGTCCTGCTGAAGCTGCTGAAGAAAAGACTGAGTTCGACGTAATCCTAGCTGCTGCTGGCGGTAACAAAGTTGCTGCAATCAAAGCGGTACGTGGCGCAACAGGTCTAGGCCTTAAAGAAGCTAAAGCGCTAGTTGAGTCTGCTCCTGCACCTATCAAAGAAGGTGTATCTAAGGAAGAAGCTGAAGCGCTTAAGAAAGATCTTGAAGAAGCTGGTGCTGAAGTTGAGATCAAGTAATCTAGCTCCCGCTAGGTTCGCTGCCTGAGAAATCAGGCAAGGGCTGGTGATTATTTAATCACCGGCCCTTTTGCGCTATAGAGATATGCATTTCTATCGTGCATAAATCTTCGAATTTCACTGTAATTTTCAATAACTTAGAAGTTTTTGTTGAAAATCGCAATGGCATTTGAAGTAACACTAATTTGATGACATTAACGATTTGAATATAGCCTGAATTGTGCTCATTTAAGCCGTTAGTTAAGCAAGTTAGTGTGACAATTTAGATGTTGTTATCATGGCTTAGATGCCAGTGAAGTCTGTTCAATTTTGGACAGGTTGGGTCAAAGATCAGCAAGCTGAGGAACCCCATGGCTTACTCTTATTCTGAAAAGAAACGTATCCGTAAGGATTTTGGTAAACGTCCACAGGTTTTGGACATACCTTTCCTACTGCAAATGCAGTTGGAATCGTTCGATAAGTTCATTGCGCCTGATGCCGATGGCGATACTGGATTGGAAGCTGCTTTCCGTTCTGTATTCCCTATCAAGAGCTACTCGGGCAATTCTGAACTTCAATACGTCAGTTATCGTATTGGCGAGCCAGTATTTGACGTTAAAGAATGTCAAATTCGCGGTGTGACATATTCTGCTCCACTTCGCGTTAAACTACGTCTTGTGCTAATGGACAAAGATGCACCTGGCACAGTCAAAGACATAAAAGAGCAAGAAGTTTACATGGGCGAAATCCCGCTCATGACAGACACCGGTACTTTTGTAATCAATGGTACTGAGCGTGTTATCGTTTCTCAGCTACACCGTTCACCTGGTGTATTCTTTGATAACGACCGTGGTAAATCACACTCATCTGGTAAAGTGTTATATAACGCACGTGTGATCCCTTACCGTGGTTCATGGCTTGACTTTGAATTCGACGTTAAAGATAACCTTTACGTTCGTATTGACCGTCGCCGTAAACTACCAGCATCTATCATCTTACGTGCGCTAGAGTTCACTTCAGACGAAATCTTGGCACTATTTTTTGAAACGACAAGTTTCGAAGTAAAAGATGGCAAAGTGTTGATGGAACTTGTGCCTTCACGCCTACGTGGTGAAACCGCTGCATTTGATATTAAAGATGCAAACGGTGACGTATTGGTTGAAAAAGGCCGTCGTATTACTGCACGCCACATTAAGAGCATCGAAAAGCAAGGCATCGACACTCTTGAAGTACCGCATGAGTACATCATCGGTCGTGTTGTTGCTAAAAACTATATCGACGAATCAACAGGCGAAGTGATTGCAGAAGCGAACTCTGAACTATCACTAGAGCTTATGGCTGAATTGGTGAAGGCAGGTCACTCAAAGATCGATACGCTTTACATCAACGAAGTAGACAGCGGTGCGTACATGTCAGAGACATTACGTGTTGATTCTACTAACAATCGCCTAGAAGCATTGGTAGAAATCTATCGCATGATGCGCCCTGGTGAGCCACCAACAAAAGAAGCTGCAGAAGCGTTATTTGATAACCTATTCTTCTCTGAAGAGCGCTACGACCTTTCAACCGTTGGTCGTATGAAGTTCAATAGCCGTGTTGGTTATGATTCAGACGAAGGTGACGGTACACTATCTAAAGAAGATATCGTGAGCGTGATGAAGGTATTGATCGACATCCGTAACGGTAAAGGCGATGTTGATGACATCGACCACTTAGGTAACCGTCGTATCCGTTCTGTAGGTGAAATGGCTGAAAACCAATTCCGTGTAGGTCTTGTACGTGTTGAGCGTGCGGTACGTGAGCGTCTAAGTCTTGGTGACCTAGATAACGTTATGCCACAGGATTTGATCAACGCTAAGCCAATCTCTGCAGCAGTAAAAGAATTCTTTGGTTCTTCACAGCTTTCACAGTTTATGGACCAGAACAACCCGCTTTCAGAAGTAACGCACAAGCGTCGTATTTCTGCATTAGGTCCGGGTGGTCTAACTCGTGAGCGTGCTGGCTTCGAAGTACGTGACGTACACGTAACGCACTACGGTCGTGTTTGTCCTATCGAAACGCCTGAAGGTCCAAACATCGGTCTAATCAACTCGCTATCTACTTACGCGCGTACAAACGACTATGGTTTCTTAGAGACTCCATACCGCAAAGTAGTAGACGGTATCGTTACTGACGATGTTGATTACCTATCAGCAATTGAAGAAGGTCAGTTCGTTATCGCACAGGCGAATACAACGCTAACTGATGACAACCAATTTGCTGAAGAATTGATTCCATGTCGTTTTAAAGGTGAATCAACCTTTATGCCAAGCGACAGCATCCAGTATATGGACGTATCTCCACAGCAGGTAATCTCTGTGGCTGCAGCGCTTATCCCATTCCTAGAACACGATGACGCGAACCGCGCATTGATGGGATCGAACATGCAACGTCAAGCTGTACCTACACTACGTGCTGATAAGCCGCTAGTTGGTACCGGTATTGAGCGTACACTAGCGAAAGACTCTGGTGTAACAATCGTTGCTAAGCGTGGCGGTATCGTTAAGTATGCTGATGCAAGCCGTATTGTTGTTAACGTTAATGAAGATGAGCGCATCCAAGGTGAAGCGGGCATCGACATCTATAACTTAACTAAGTACACACGTTCAAACCAAAACACTTGTATCAACCAGAAACCAACTTGTATGGTTGGTGAGCCGGTGGTACGTGGTGACGTGCTTGCTGATGGTCCTTCAACAGACCTAGGTGATTTAGCACTTGGTCAGAACCTACGTGTAGCGTTCATGCCTTGGAATGGTTACAACTTCGAGGATTCAATCCTACTTTCAGAGAATGTTGTAAAAGAAGATCGTCTAACGACTATCCACATTCAAGAGCTTCAGTGTATTGCTCGTGATACTAAGCTTGGTCCAGAAGAAATCACTGCGGATATTCCAAACGTAGGTGAATCTGCACTAGGTAAGCTTGACGAATCAGGCGTTGTATATATCGGTGCTGAAGTGAAAGGCGGCGACATCCTTGTAGGTAAAGTAACGCCTAAAGGTGAAACGCAGCTAACACCTGAAGAAAAGCTACTACGCGCTATCTTCGGTGAAAAAGCGTCTGACGTTAAAGACAGCTCACTACGTGTACCAAACTCTGTATCTGGTACGGTTATCGACGTACAAGTGTTTACGCGTGATGGTGTTGAAAAAGACAAACGTGCACTAGAAGTTGAAGATATGCAGCTTCGCGAAGCGAAGAAAGACTTCAACGAAGAGTTCAGAATCCTTGAAGGCGGTATCCTGACTCACGCTCGTAACCTACTGATTAAATCAGGTATGAGTGAAGAGCAGCTTGCTGGCTTTAATACTGAGAAGCTACTAACGCAAAGTCTTGCTGATGAAGAGCATCAAGCAGAGCTTGAGCAACTAGCTGCACAGTATGACGAGCTTAAAGCTGACTACGATAAGCGTTTCGAGAACAAGCGTCGTAAGATCACTCAAGGTGATGACCTAGCGCCTGGCGTACTTAAGATTGTTAAAGTATACCTAGCTGTTAAACGTCGTATTCAACCTGGTGATAAGATGGCGGGTCGTCACGGTAACAAGGGTGTAATCTCAACTATCGTTCCTGTTGAAGACATGCCTTACGATGATAAAGGTCGTACTGTAGATATCGTACTTAACCCGCTGGGTGTACCATCTCGTATGAACATCGGTCAGATCCTAGAAACTCACATGGGTCTAGCTGCTCGTGGTATCGGTGAACGTCTTGAAGAAATGATGAAAGAGCAACGTGAAATTCACGAGCTACGCGAATTCATCAAGAAAGCTTACGAAATCGGTGACTGCCGTCAGAAAGTAGATATTGCTAACTTCTCTGATGATGAAATCCGTCGCTTGGCAGATAACCTTAAAGGTGGTCTTCCAATCGCAACACCAGCATTTGATGGTGCACGTGAAGCTGAAATCAAAGACATGCTAGAGCTTGGTGGTTATCCAAGAAGTGGTCAGGTAACGTTATATGATGGTCGTACTGGTGATGCATTTGAGCGTCAAGTAACAGTAGGCTACATGTACATGCTGAAACTGAACCACCTTGTTGATGACAAGATGCACGCGCGTTCAACAGGTTCTTACAGCCTAGTTACTCAGCAGCCGCTGGGTGGTAAGGCACAGTTCGGTGGTCAGCGTTTCGGTGAGATGGAGGTATGGGCACTAGAAGCATACGGTGCTGCCTACACACTACAAGAAATGTTGACAGTGAAGTCGGATGACGTTAACGGTCGTACTAAGATGTATAAGAACATCGTAGACGGTAACCACAAGATGGAGCCGGGTATGCCTGAGTCGTTCAACGTACTGTTGAAAGAAATCCGCTCGCTAGGTATCAACATCGAGTTGGAAGAAATTTAATCCGACCGCCGCAGTGCGCTGCGGCGTTGCATAACTGCAACCGGACTGAAAAGAATGTAGGGGTGAGCGTGGCTTGCCCTCAAGATTAACCTCCGACAGGAGAGCTAAGGTGAAAGACTTACTTAAGTTTCTGAAGCAACAAAATAAGACCGAAGAATTCGATGCAATTCGCATTGGTCTTGCTTCGCCAGACATGGTGCGTTCATGGTCTTACGGTGAAGTAAAGAAACCTGAGACAATCAACTACCGTACTTTCAAGCCTGAGCGTGATGGCTTATTCTGTGCCCGTATCTTCGGCCCAGTAAAAGATTACGAGTGTTTGTGTGGTAAATACAAGCGCTTGAAGCACCGTGGTGTTATCTGTGAAAAGTGTGGCGTTGAAGTAACGCTAACTAAAGTACGTCGTGACCGTATGGGTCACATCGAGCTGGCTAGCCCAGTTGCGCATATTTGGTTCTTGAAATCACTTCCGTCACGTATCGGTCTAATGCTAGACATGACGCTTCGTGATATCGAGCGCGTACTTTATTTCGAATCATTCGTGGTAACTGAGCCAGGTATGACTACGCTTGAGCGCGGTCAACTACTAGGTGAAGAAGAATACCTAGATGCACTTGAAGAGCACGGTGATGAGTTTGAAGCGAAGATGGGTGCAGAAGCTGTACTTGATCTACTTCGTGACCTAGACCTTGGTCAGTTAATCGCTGAAATGCGTGAAGAGTTGCCAACAATCAACTCTGAAACTAAGCGTAAGAAAATCACTAAGCGTCTTAAACTAATGGAAGCGTTCCACCAATCAGGTAACAACCCTGAGTGGATGGTAATGAGCGTGCTACCGGTTCTTCCACCAGATCTACGTCCGCTAGTACCACTAGACGGCGGTCGTTTTGCGACTTCAGATCTGAACGACCTTTACCGTCGTGTGATTAACCGTAACAACCGTTTGAAGCGTCTTTTAGACCTAGCTGCACCAGACATCATCGTACGTAACGAAAAGCGTATGCTTCAAGAAGCGGTTGATGCGCTACTTGATAATGGTCGTCGTGGCCGTGCAATTACGGGTTCTAACAAGCGTCCACTGAAGTCGCTTGCTGACATGATCAAAGGTAAGCAAGGTCGTTTCCGTCAAAACCTTCTAGGTAAGCGTGTTGACTACTCAGGCCGTTCTGTTATCACCGTTGGTCCTACGCTGAAACTACATCAGTGTGGTCTACCTAAGAAGATGGCACTTGAGCTATTCAAGCCATTTATCTACGGTAAACTAGAGCGCCGTGGTATGGCGACAACCATCAAAGCTGCGAAGAAGATGGTTGAGCGTGAAGTACCAGAAGTTTGGGACGTACTAGACGAAGTTATCCGTGAGCACCCGGTTTTACTTAACCGGGCGCCAACACTTCACCGTCTAGGTATCCAAGCATTCGAACCTGTACTTATCGAAGGTAAAGCGATTCACCTGCACCCGCTAGTGTGTGCGGCGTATAACGCTGACTTCGATGGTGACCAAATGGCTGTTCACGTACCACTGACGCTTGAAGCGCAGTTGGAAGCGCGTGCATTGATGATGTCTACCAACAACATCCTAGCACCAGCTAACGGTGAACCAATCATCGTTCCTTCACAGGACGTTGTACTAGGTCTTTACTACATGACTCGCGATCGTATCAACGGTAAAGGTGAAGGCACTGTATTTAAAGATGCTAAAGAAGCAGAAAAAGCATACCGTGTAGGTGCAGCTGAGCTTCACGCTCGTGTTAAAGTGCGTATCACAGAAGTGACTATCGACGAAGAAACACGTGAGCGCGGCACGTTAACTCACCTAGTAGATACGACAGTAGGTCGTGCAATCCTTTCATTGAATATCCCTGAAGGCTTGCCGTTTGAACTGATCAACAAACCACTAGGTAAGAAACAAATTTCTGGTCTTCTTAACGAGTGTTACCGTCGTCTAGGTCTTAAAGATACTGTTATCTTTGCTGACCAAGTGATGTATACCGGTTTCCACTACGCGATGAAATCAGGTGTTTCTATCGGTATCAATGACATGGTAATCCCACCAACTAAAGGTGAGATCATCGATCGTGCGGAAGCTGAAGTTGCAGAAATCAACCAACAGTTCCAATCAGGTCTTGTAACTGCCGGTGAGAAATACAACAAAGTTATCGATATCTGGTCACGTGTAAACGAAAACCTTTCTCGCGAGATGATGGCTAATCTTTCAAAAGAAACGGTCATCAACGCTGAAGGCAACGAAGAAGAGCAACCGTCATTTAACTCAGTGTTTATGATGGCAGACTCTGGCGCTCGTGGTAGTGCTGCTCAGATCCGTCAGCTAGCGGGTATGCGTGGTCTAATGGCACGTCCAGATGGTTCAATCATCGAAACGCCAATTACAGCGAACTTCCGTGAAGGTCTAAACGTACTACAGTACTTTATCTCGACGCACGGTGCGCGTAAGGGTCTAGCGGATACGGCACTTAAGACAGCGAACTCGGGTTACCTAACTCGTCGTCTAGTAGACGTAGCACAAGATTTGGTTATCAATGAATCAGACTGTGGTACCGAAGAAGGTCTAGTAATGAAGCCGCTAATTGAAGGTGGTGACGTTGTAGAGCCGCTTCGTGAGCGTGTACTAGGTCGTGTTGTTGCTGAAGACGTGGTTAAGCCTGGTACAACAGAAGTACTGGTTGAACGTAACGTAATGATTGACGAAAAACTGTGTGACCTTCTAGAAGAGCACTCAGTAGACGAAGTTAAAGTACGTTCTGTAATCACCTGTCAAAACGACTTTGGTGTGTGTGCACACTGTTATGGTCGTGACTTGGCACGTGGCCACATCATCAACCCTGGTGAAGCAGTTGGTGTAATCGCGGCACAGTCAATCGGTGAGCCGGGTACACAGCTTACGATGCGTACATTCCACATCGGTGGTGCGGCATCACGAGCTTCTGCAGAGAACAGTGTTCAAGTTAAGAACAATGGTAATCTGAAACTTCACAATGCTAAGTTTGTAATCAATGCTGATGGCAAAATCGTTATCACGTCTCGTTCAACTGAGATCACGATAATCGATGAGCACGGTCGTGAGAAAGAGCGTTATAAAGTTCCTTACGGTGCAGTATTAACTGTACAAGATGGTGCTGACGTTAAAGGTAACGATATCGTTGCTACTTGGGACCCGCATAGTCACCCAATCATCATTGAACATGAGTCAAAAGTATCGTTCAGCGATATTGATGATTCAAACACTGAAGCACAGACTGATGAATTAACTGGTCTAACACGTGTGGTTGTTAAGGATCTTGCGAAAGTAAACGCGAAAGAGCCTAAACTAATCATTGAGAACGAAGAACGTGGTCTTCAAGAGATCCGTCTACCTTCATTCACAACGATTGAAATCACAGATGGTGCAACAGTACTACCTGGTTCGGTACTGGCTCGTATTCCACAAGAAGGTTCGAAGACTCGTGACATCACGGGTGGTCTACCTCGAGTTGCTGACCTATTCGAAGCGCGTAAGCCAAAAGATCCTGCAATTCTTGCAGAAATCACAGGTACCGTTAGCTTCGGTAAAGAGACTAAAGGTAAGAAACGTCTTGTGATCACACCGGAAGAGGGTGATGCATACGAAGAGATGATCCCGAAATGGCGTCAGCTTAACGTGTTCGAAGGTGAGCAAGTGGCTAAAGGTGAAGTAATCGCCGATGGTCCAGAGTCTCCGCACGACATCCTACGTCTACGTGGTGTTACTGATGTATCTAACTACATCACTAACGAAGTACAAGAAGTATACCGCCTACAGGGTGTAAAGATTAACGATAAGCACATTGAGACTATCGTTCGTCAGATGCTTCGTAAGTGTATCATCCTTGATGGTGGTGACAGTGAGTTCCTAGTAGGCGAGCAAGCTGAAGTTGCACGTGTAAACATCGCTAACCGTGAACTAGAAATGCAAGGTAAGATCCCAGCTAAGTTTGAAATCCAACTAATGGGTATTACTAAAGCGTCACTTGCGACTGAATCGTTTATTTCTGCGGCATCGTTCCAGGAAACAACACGTGTTCTAACCGAAGCTGCGGTTAACGGTAAGAGCGATGAGCTACGTGGTTTGAAAGAAAACGTAATCGTGGGTCGTTTGATCCCTGCGGGTACAGGTTTCGCATACCATGAAGAGCGTATCAACCGTCGTAAGCAAGGTGAAGCAGCTGTTGAAGAGCAAACAGTAAGTGCTGAAGAGGCAACTCAAGCGCTAACAGACGCACTAAACGCTGATTTACTAGGTGGCAACGAGTAATCCTCGCCATTTAGCTAATTAATTGAAAAACCGCTGTGTGAATGCAGCGGTTTTTTTATGCCTTTTCAACTCGCTGGTCGAATTGCCATCAAAGCGTCACATCAATATGTATACTGCAACAAAGGTTTTTCAATGCAATCGTCAACTTTTGTTAACTTTCAATAGCTTCGCAGACAAAACCATCCGAATTGCATGCATTTACTTAGCGCTGATGACGACTTTTGGTTGACAGGTTAAACTTTGGTCATTAAAATTCGGCCACCCATTTTAGTCGTTCAAGAAAATTGGATTTGACCTAAATGGTAAGATTTTATTTTTCAGTAGTAATTTATTAATTCAGGAGCTATTTAATGGCAACTATTAACCAGCTAGTGCGTAAGCCACGTCGTAGCAAGGTTACAAAGAGCAACTCAGCTGCTCTTAAAGCTTGTCCACAAAAGCGTGGTGTATGTACTCGTGTATATACAACAACACCTAAGAAACCAAACTCTGCATTACGTAAAGTAGCGCGTGTACGTTTAACTAACGGTTTCGAAGTAACTTCATACATTGGTGGTGAAGGTCACAACCTACAAGAGCACAGTGTAATCCTAATCCGTGGTGGTCGTGTTAAAGACTTACCAGGTGTGCGTTTCCACACTGTTCGTGGTGCACTTGACTGTGCAGGCGTAAACGACCGTAGACAGGCTCGTTCTAAGTACGGTGCAAAACGTCCTAAGGGCTAATGGTTCTCCGTTAGTAAGGCCAAGCACTTAAGTTTTAAATTTTTATATATTGTTTTGGGAATCCGTGTTTAGCACGGACCTGAAGATACCGGAGAAAGAAAATGCCTAGAAGACGCGTAATAGGTCAACGTAAAATTCTTCCAGATCCGAAGTTCGGATCAGAGCTTCTTGCTAAATTCGTTAACGTAGTAATGCTTGACGGCAAGAAATCTACTGCTGAAAAAATCGTATATGGTGCGCTAGACGTGGCTGCTGAAAAATCAGGCAAGTCGCACCTAGAAATCTTTGAATCTGCACTTGATAACGTTCGCCCACAGGTAGAGGTTAAATCTCGCCGTGTTGGTGGTTCAACGTACCAAGTACCAGTTGAAGTACGTCCAGTGCGTCGTAACGCACTAGGTATGCGTTGGTTGGTTGAAGCTGCACGTAAGCGTGGCGAGAAATCAATGGGTCTTCGTCTTGCTCAAGAGATGATCGACGCTGCTGAAAACAAAGGCACTGCGGTTAAGAAACGTGAAGACGTTCACCGTATGGCTGAAGCGAACAAAGCATTCGCTCACTACCGTTGGTAATCTGCTAACACCCTTTAAGAGGATATTATGGCACGGACAACTCCGATTGAGCGTTACCGTAACATCGGTATATGCGCTCACGTAGATGCGGGTAAGACAACTACAACCGAACGTGTACTTTTCTATACTGGTCTTTCTCATAAGATTGGTGAAGTACACGACGGCGCCGCAACTATGGACTGGATGGAGCAGGAGCAAGAGCGTGGTATCACGATCACTTCTGCTGCAACAACGTGTTTCTGGAAAGGGATGGATGCTCAGTTTGATGAGCATCGTGTAAACATCATCGATACTCCAGGACACGTAGATTTTACTATCGAAGTAGAGCGTTCATTGCGCGTACTTGATGGTGCTGTTGTTGTGTTATGTGCTTCATCAGGTGTGCAACCGCAAACTGAGACCGTTTGGCGTCAGGCAAATAAATACGAAGTACCACGTATGATTTTCGTCAATAAGATGGATCGTACGGGGGCTAATTTCTTGTCTGTTGTTGAACAAGTTAAAAAACGTCTCGGTGCTACACCTGTGCCTATTCAGCTACCAATTGGTGCTGAAGATGAATTTAAAGGTGTTATTGACCTTATCAAGATGAAAGCGATTAACTGGAATGAAGAAGACCAGGGAATGACTTTCAACTATGAAGAGGTCCCTGCAGATCTTCTTGAGCTTGCTGAAGAATGGCGTTCTCATCTAATTGAGAGCGCTGCAGAAGCTTCTGAAGAGCTAATGGAAAAATATCTTGAAGATGGTGAGTTGAGCGAAGAAGAGATTAAATCAGCCCTTCGTCAACGCACATTGGCCAATGAAATTGTGCCAATGACGACAGGTAGTGCATTCAAGAACAAAGGTGTTCAGGCTGTGCTTGACGCTGTGATTGAATTCATGCCTTCGCCTACTGAAGTAAAAGCTATCCAAGGTGTCTTAGAAGACGAATCCGAAGATACGCGTGAAGCTGACGATAATGCACCGTTTGCGGCGCTTGCATTTAAGATCGCAACCGATCCATTCGTTGGCACACTTACTTTCTTCCGAGTTTACTCTGGTAAAGTTAGCCAAGGTGATTCGGTACTAAATCCTGTTAAAGGTAAAAAAGAGCGTTTTGGACGTATTGTTCAAATGCACTCAAACTCGCGTGAAGAGATTAAAGAAGTTCATGCGGGTGACATCGCGGCTGCTATCGGCCTAAAAGATGTAACTACTGGTGATACACTTTGTGCTCAAGAAGCGCCAATTACGTTAGAGCGTATGGAGTTTCCTGAGCCTGTAATCTCGGTCGCAGTAGAACCTAAAACAGTAGCTGACCAAGAAAAAATGGGCGTTGCGCTTGGTAAACTTGCAGCAGAAGATCCTTCATTCCGTGTAGAAACGGACGAAGAATCGGGTCAGACGATTATCTCTGGTATGGGTGAACTTCACTTAGATATCATTGTCGATCGGATGAAGCGTGAGTTTAACGTTGTCTGTAACGTTGGTAAGCCTCAGGTTGCATACCGCGAAACTATCCGAGCTTCTGTTGAAGCTGAAGGTAAGTTTGTGCGCCAATCTGGTGGTCGTGGTCAATATGGTCACGTTTGGTTGAAGCTAGAACCAATGGATGTCTCTGATGATGATGCGCCAATATACGAATTCGTTAACGAAATCGTAGGTGGTACAGTACCAAAAGAGTATATCCCAGCGGTTGATAAAGGTATTCAAGAGCAGATGAAGCAAGGTGTTCTTGCCGGTTATCCGCTATTGGGTGTTAAAGCTACTCTGTTTGATGGCTCGTTCCACGATGTTGACTCAAACGAGATGGCGTTTAAGATCGCAGGTTCGATGGGCTTTAGAAAGGGCGCGCTTGAAGCAAGTCCGGTTCTACTTGAGCCTGTCATGAAAGTAGAAGTAATCACCCCTGAAGAAAACATGGGTGATGTAGTAGGCGACTTAAACCGTCGTCGTGGCATAATTGAAGGCATGGAAGAAGCATTTGGTGGCTCGAAGCAAATTAATGCTCAGGTACCGCTTTCTGAAATGTTTGGTTATGCAACAGACTTACGCTCCGCTACACAAGGGCGCGCATCATACTCTATGGAATTCCTAAAGTATGCTGAAGCGGCTAAAAACGTAGCTGATGCAATAATTGCAGCTCGCGCTGTTAAGTAATTTTAGTTCGGTCCGGTCTTAGGGCTGGACTTTAATTTCTTTATAGGAAATTTGAAAATGGCAAAAGAAAAGTTTGAACGCGTAAAACCGCACGTAAACGTAGGTACAATCGGCCACGTTGACCACGGTAAAACAACTCTAACTGCAGCAATCACTAACGTACTTGCAAAAGTATACGGTGGTGAAGCAAAAGACTTCGCATCAATCGATAACGCTCCAGAAGAGCGTGAGCGTGGTATCACAATCTCAACTTCACACGTTGAGTATGACACACCAACTCGTCACTATGCACACGTAGACTGTCCAGGACACGCTGACTATGTTAAAAACATGATCACAGGTGCTGCACAGATGGACGGCGCGATCCTAGTAGTTGCAGCTACTGACGGTCCTATGCCTCAAACACGTGAGCACATCCTACTTTCTCGTCAGGTTGGTGTACCTTACATCATCGTATTCATGAACAAATGTGACATGGTTGACGACGAAGAGCTACTAGAGCTAGTAGAGATGGAAGTTCGTGAGCTACTTTCTGAGTACGACTTCCCAGGTGATGACCTACCACTAATCCAAGGTTCAGCGCTTAAAGCACTAGAAGGCGAAGAGCAGTGGGAAGCGAAGATCGTTGAGCTTGCAGAAGCACTAGATTCTTACATCCCAGAGCCAGAGCGTGACATCGATAAGCCATTCATCATGCCTATCGAAGACGTATTCTCAATCCAGGGTCGTGGTACAGTAGTAACAGGCC
>NZ_JAKGBF010000014.1:0-171720 GCF_021530695.1 Pseudoalteromonas sp. OF5H-5 | reverse complement strand
CTCAGATTCTTTGATCATGCTGACAATTTGGGTTTCGGTGAACTTGCTTTTTCTCATCGTAAATTTTCCTATTTTAGTTAATGGAAAATTCTACTTATGAACTGTTTCATTTTTTGGGGGAGTTACAAGCTGAAGTAGGTTATAAGCTGTTTTAAAAGAAATTATTTTGGAATAGTCATAAAAAAGGCGCTGAATGCGCCTTTAGTGTCTTGATTTTTGAGGGGACGAGTTGTGGCCCCGCACTTTATAAGTACATATTCCTAAGTAACAAAAAATGTCGCCCAGCACTTTATAAGTGCATATTACTAAATTACAAAAAATGTCGCCTAGCAATATAGTTTCATACCGAGTGGGGCTATAGGGCCTGTGTTTTGGTTTGAAAATTTTAGGCTGTAAAAATAGAGTTTCACACTCAGTTTCAAAGCTAGCTGAGAACCACCTAAATATTCAGTAATAAAGTTACATACTGAGTGTTAACTTTGCTTTTGTCTTAACCACTCAAAGAGTTCGAGACCGGCTCTTTTCAACTGAGGAGCCAAATATTTTATTACTTCGGAGTTGCTTTAAACAAAGATTCGACACCTTTATCAAAACGGGTAACTCTCAATTTTTCAAATCGAAATGTCAGATCTTGCTGAACTAATTCACTTTAACTTATCATGCAGTCGCCGATAGGCAAAAAATTAAGAATTAGGAAAGTGACAATAAAGGCCGACAAACGCGGCTTTCATTGCCTAATTTAAATAGCTATAACCTTCATGTTTTGGCTTGGAAGTTAGAAATGAGAAACCCAAGAAACATGTTTATTTTCTTCAGTACTTTTACTATTCTCAGAAGCTTCTCTAATAGCATTTCCAGCCAAGATGCCTGTGGCTGCTGAGTGAACAATTCCTTGGCTCCAACCACTGCCATCGCCAATAACGTATAGATTAGCAACGCTCGTCTCCATAGTTGAAGCATTCGCTTTTATAGTACTCATCCACCATTCTACTACAGGTGCATATAAAACGGTTTCCCTATGCTTTATGGCTGGAGTTAGCTTATTGAGCTCCTCAAGCATATTCACGATAGGAGCACATACGTTGCCCGGTAGCAGTTCCCATAAATTTGATGCTTTAACTTTTTTACAGCTCAATGGCACCTTTGCAATGGCATCTTCACTACTCTTTTCACGAGCCAAAAAGTTTGATACAAGTTGTACCGCAAGTTTATCTCCGCAGCTTTCACTAAACGGTTCTAGTAAGGACTCGACACCACCTGTTTTCTGGTCTACGTCAAACCGAGAACGAATACCATTCCATACCAGTGAAAAACCACTACGACCCGAACGCCGATTATAGTATTGATGCCCTCCTGCCAGCATATAATTTCCATATTTAACAGGAACAACTTCCCCGTTATTGGAAGCACAGTGGGTTTTTATATAACTTCCACCTGGTAGCTCCAACTTAATTTTTGGGTCTGCTGACTTATTAAAAAGCGGTTCCAGTAGCTTTGAGTTGCACTCAAGTCGAACACCTACATTCATCAAGTTCGAAGCTGATTCAACTCCCATTGACTCACATAGTTCTCTTTGCTGATTTGCACCAACCTTGCCCATTGCCAGAATAACGAAATCAGCTTTAATGTTTATTTCATTGGACAGATTTACAAGTGTAGCTTGAAACCCCGAAGATACTTTTTCTATCTTAGTTAATGTTGTATCGTGCAATATTGATACACCATCACTTTTCAACTTATTGACTAAACTTTCAATTAGCTTCGCACCACGATCTGTGCCAATATTAAGAACGCGGTACGACTTTTCCTGTAATACACACTCTTCTAGCTTCTCGTATTCACCACTTGTAAAATAGCCCTTAGTTTCTTTTAGCTCCGGCATTAACTCCACAAACAAGGCCTCTATTGATTCTTCTAGTTCTCGCCTTTGCTCGTCATTCAAAAACTTCTGAAGGTAGCCTCCCGCTCGCAAGTCTAGGCACAGTTTCCCATCAGAATATAATCCGGCTCCCCCAACACCTGAAGCTAGATCGGCGGGGTCATCATGCTCTCTTTCTGAAATACATTTCCCTTTGTCAACCAATATAACATTCGCTACTGAGGTCAATTGCATCGCAGCAAATAGGCCTGCTGGTCCAGCCCCAACAACTAATACAGTTGGGTTTGTATCTTTTAGTTTCATATTTACTTCAACAATATAGGCTTAACGAGCTTCTCAAACATTTCAATTTCATTTCGATTTTGCTGTATTCTTCGCTGTAAATCTTCGTACTTAGAGCTGTACTGTTCTTTACTAACTAGGGAGTTCGATTGCGCTATTAGCATTTCATTTTCTTTTCTGATTTTGGCAATTTCGCTCTGCACTTCGACCAAGCTTACTGAGTTTATAGACAATGTAGTTCTCATTTCATCATACATTTTTGCCATCATAGCTACTTGCAAACTGTGCCCCATGTTCCCAAAACTAAGCTTACCTTCCAATGAATCAAGCTTTGTTTTATTACCCTCATTTTTAAGCTCTACATCTTTCAAACTTTTATTGAGTTCAATGAGCTGTTGTTTCATAGCAATAATACTATTTTCATTGATATTCGTCGGACCGAAATAAGTAAACACCGAAGGAGCAATCACCCCTAAAAAAGCAACCACTAAACCAATAATTCCGTAGTTGCGAATTTTTGCATTAACTCGCTCCACTCTCTTATCGATATCAGCTTTCAATTGTGCATTACTACTGTTAACGTGTTCCGTCAGAACATTTTTTAACGGCTTACCTTTTATATCACCTTGATACGGCCGCTTTGATACAGCTTGCATTCGTACAAGCTCTAACCTCAATATTTCGCTACCTACTTTCAACGCTATATCGTTGGCTGAGAGGTTAAATAACAAAGCAAAAATATTCCCTTTATATCCAGCATCAATTTGACTTTGGGCAGACATCATTAATCCTTTCAATGTCAAATCTAGCTTCAAACTCAAGTGTCCAACCAAATCTTCAGGTAAATCTAAAGTTTCTTCGATCGAGACATAAATAGCTTGGTGTGGAGGGATAATAATTACTCCACTCTCTTTCTTCTTCATATCTGAAATACGGATCGATGCATCCGAAATGATATTTTGTTCTTTGTATAAATAGTAGGTCGTTCCAAGTCGCAAATCATAGCTTGCACTCTTTACATGCTTAGGATCTGCCCCTAGTATCACATTTTTGCACGGTTTATCGTTGCCTAGTAGGGCGTGTATTTCTTGATGTGGAAGAACCCCATATACAGTTTCATTCATTTATCATCACTCTTTCCATTCTCTTTTATAATTCCGTGCAAGTTTGCTCTTTACCGCTAAGTCAAGGTCAATATCTGCTACATTAGCCAGCTGAACTACATACATCAGAATATCAGCCAATTCATCAGCCACATCTGCTTTGTTTGCTTGGTTTTTCCATTGATAACACTGCAGTAATTCAGACGCTTCTATACATACAGATTTAGCTAACGATTCTTCCGTTTGAGGCTTTATACTTTCATTAGAATACCAGCCTTTTGCATCGACAAACTCATGCATGCATTTCATTAGTTCAATTAAAGTCATATAAATTACCTTTCAGCCAAAATTTCGGGCGAACAACTAAATAACAATGTTTCTAGAGCATAAAATGAATTAACTCAACGATGTTTAAAATTGTTTCCATCAAGCTCCATTGTCTGAAGTATTGTTAATATATTAATTAAAGCATCCGCTCGCCCATGATTACCTCTGCAAAAGTCACTTACTGCACGCCAAACCTTTTCAGATACACAATTATAGTTATCTTTACGATAGCTTTCGATAACCAGCATTACTTTCCTAGGATTCTTACCAAATCTTTTCAACTTACCTTTTGACCAGTCAGAGATTTGCGATTGAGAAACACCTGACTGCTTGGAAAGCTGGTTCTGGCTTACTCCAGAGTGTTTCAAGAACTCCTTTAATTCATTACAAAAAGTATCAACTTCCAATTAACAAACCTATCGATTTTAATCTGTTTAAATGCTATTATACAGATAATTTCAGATAACCAAAATACCAAGTTTGTTCTATAATAAACTTGAACCATAGGAAACATGTTATGCAACAGACGCAAACAGCATTCATAGCAGCTGGACGTAGTTTGTTCCAAGTTGAGCTACCACACGAAAATGACGAGGTCCTTCCAAATGTGAAATGGGGCTGCGTAGCTGGCTTTCCGTCAGTTTCCTATTGGTTATACAGAGTATTTGAGCGTCGGCTTACAAATACTTCTTTGAATTACAAGCTTGGTAAATCTCTACTGGAGGAAGTAGGAGCTTGCTTACTTGGTGGGCATGGTATTCCAGCAGAAAAAGGGCTCGCGGCTTATGAGCACATGAAATCAAAAGGCGCATTTAATGGCAGCCCCTATACCACTGAACAGCTCCAAGATTGGCTTTCTGAACCTATAGAGTTTGAAGGGAAGACATTCCGATACAGATTTTCAAAACAAAAGGCCAAATACCTTAACTCTGCGATCAAAAATATTATCGACGACACACCACCTACAGAGTCAGGCAAAGAGTTAAGAAATTGGCTAACCAAAATAAATGGAATTGGTCTAAAGACCGCCTCGTGGATAGCGCGAAATTGGCTAGATGCTGATGATGTTGCAATTCTCGATATACATATCTATCGCGCAGGAATTCTAGGGGGGTTTTTTAAAGACAACCTCACTGTTGAGAGACATTACCTAGAACTAGAAGAACAATTTCTGGCCCTAGCTAATTCAATGGACGTAAGAGCATCGGAATTGGACGCGCTAATGTGGTTTGAAATGCAGGAATCTACTACTATTCTCAAGCAACTCGAATTCAGAAATGAAGCTTTAAAAGTGGAAGCTCCTATTTCAACTTCAAAATTTTCCACCAACAATCGCAGTACCAACACCCAGCAACTTGCTTTGCTCTGATAGACAGGTTACGTACTGGGAACCATTAGCACCTAAAGTACAAAAAGACATGTTTAAATATTCAGACACTAACGATTGAATCGCAGAAAGCCCTCCTGATTCTCTAAAAGCAAGCGTTTCAGGGAATTCGTACTTACATGCCAATCTTTCAAAATCACATACATACCAAATCAGATATCCTGCTTTACCATTTCCTAAAATGTTAAAACAGCTTTCTTTAAATTTCTGGAGTTCCTCACGATCGGCAACACTAATCTCATCAAGGGTATGCCGCTTTGAGTTATAGATGTACCAGTTTCTTGAAAAGTTGTCAGATACAATAACATCTATCGAATGTAGGGCTCCCGCAGATGGGTAATTCCTTTTCTCATAAACTAAGCCTAATTCACCCCGTTCTGATGATCTAGTACGGCAAGATAAATAAAGGAATCCTCCCAGGTCACTTATTGACATTGGAGCAAACTCTCTCGTTGAATGCCGATTTTCGAGCACGTCTAAAAAGCTTATTTTTTGCTCGTTAGGATAGGCTAGCTCAATAGAGTTACGTACTTTGTATGCAACACGCTCTTTGATTGAAGTTACAAGCTTTATTTTAGGGTCTTTATAAATTGCCATATTTTCCCAGCTTTTCCATAACATAATAGTGCTTATTGCACCCTCTACATCCTAAGCAAGGTAAATCAGCTTTGTGGCAAGAGTGGCTCCACGCAAGCAAACTAAATGGTATACCCGATCTTTCGATAAGTTCTGCTGTACTCGTATTCATTGCTGGAGCAGTAACCGATAGACCACCTTCTTGCATTGATATCAGAGAATTGATTTTATCAATAAAGCTAGCGCTCCCATCCACATGATATGAATCAGAAGAAACGGTCCCAATTACTAATTCTGAGCACCCCAACACAACAGCTTTCATCGCACACATTGTTATCAATAACTGATTTCTAAATGGCCACCAGTCGCTTTCAGGAGCCACCTCTAGCGCATGCGAACCAACGAGATCGCCACTGCCTATACTAGAACAATCGATATCAATTTTAATCAAATCGATATCGAGCTCTTCGCAAATTGCCTGAGCAGCGACTCTCTCGGCTCTGGCTGCTTTTTGACCATAGTCAATGTTGAATGCGACTCTCGGCCTTAACATGTAAGCAAGGGCAGTTGAATCTAAGCCTCCTGACAGTAACAAACCTTTCATGATGACAACCAAGACAGACTGTAAACTGAAGAAGCAAAATCTTGAAATATTTTACAGTTAGAGCCTTCGTACATCTTCAACTCCTCGTCTTTGGGGTTTTCAGCTAAGATCACAACTGGTTTATCAATGCTGCGTGCATACCCAACTTCGAAAAGGGTTCCTGGATCTGTGCCATTAAAAATAGCGTAAATAGCATCACAGTCATGGATAGCATCAATGTCTTTTTGAACCACTTCTTCAGCCGTTCCAATTCCTATTTCGTGATAAGGAGAAAATACCTCCATCCCAAAAGCCTCTATATGGAACTTAGCTTCGTTCACCATCCAAAGTTCAGACAATGTAAAAAATGGACCTGCTAAATAAACTCTCTGCCTTTTCACATCCAGTATGGGTTCCAGTGATTGTGCAAAAAACTCTAATCCCTCGGCAGAATTCATAGTTTTATGAGATACGTAGTACGCAGCAGCTACACTCGCCATTTTTGTAGCGTCAAATACATTTAAGCCTTGTACAAGCCAAAAGTATGAAAAAGCAGCTACAAAGGAATCTCCAGATCCGATTGGAAAAACAGATTGAGTTTTATATGGTGAAACCCACTTATCTTGTTCATTTGCTAAAATGTAAGCACCACGTTCACCACATTTAACAATGACTACCTCAGCCTGCTCTTTATCTTGAAGCCATTTAGCCATATCAGGTATTTGCTCATCTGTTTCATTTTCCGCTTTAAATAAGGTACTTAGTTCACTTCTATTGATGATGTAAACTAGCCTTTCAGCTGAGCTATTCGTTTCTGAAAATAAGATTGGACTATATGTGTTCTGAGGATCATAAATTACAACAGAAGCTGAAATAACAGGTATGTAATCTACCATTCCAAACAAAATGACTGCATCACCGTTGAGAGAGCCGACTTGAAAATCAGGTCTTTTAGCATCAACTTTATTTGGAGTGATTGTGGGTTCTGAAAGTGGGTGGAAATAATCAAACCGTGTGGTAAATCTACTTTCCCTAATTTTCAAATGGCAATTTCTGTTAAAAGCGAATACTTCTTGAACCTTGGTGTGGTCACCTAGCTCTAGTATGCTATGTAAGCAAACATTGATACCACAATCTAATTGACTTAAACATAGTGCAGCTCTGCCAGCTGATCCTAAAAGAGCTTCATGTTCTGGCCAAGAGCAAAACTCATGGTATACACCACCAACAACATCGATGTTCATACTACTTTCCTTGTGATTGAACAAATATCCTTATCGCTGCGCCCTGAATATCTCTCACAGTAGCCGTATAAATATATCCAGCCTCTAAACACTCTCTGATTCTTGGTCCCTTTTCAACTAGTCCTCCCACGACTGTTCCATCCGATTTACGAATTTGGACAACTTGTATGCCATCCATTATTGCCAATACCACCTCTAAAATTTCGCCAACGGATATACTTCCAATATTTTGTGGTTGTGGACTATGTATATGCGTCTCAAAACTAAACGTTGCACAATCGAAACTACGCCCTCCAGCACCACTCGGCCCTAATCCCCTTCCTGAACCCATTCCTGACATATTAACTCCTTAATATTAGTTGTTTGATGTTGTAAATAATTTTAAAAACCTCTCAGCCCACCTAGCCACATCTTCCTCACTCAGCCGGCCTTCGCTCTTAGACTTTTGATGCGACACACTTTTGTGATTGTCTTCTCCAACCAGCACATCAAAGTATTTCTTTGGCCAGCAGAATTGGTTACTAAGCAGCCCTTGTTCTATCTCCGATATAAAGTCTCGTAACTTGCCTTTTGGCGCTAATGCTTGAGCCGAAATGATTTTGGTGGCGATGGATGCTCTACCATCTGAAGTATCCACCTCTAACAGGAAATAGCCTTTGTTTTTATATTCAATTCGTACTACAGCCATACACCTCGCAGACCAACCATGCATCAAATGGCTTCTACTTCGGCCAACAGCAGGCAGCTTACGAATGACAGGATTATTTTGCTTAACGCCATGCTCTTTTTCTAATATCTCCAGCATTTTGAAGAAGCTATCGAACTTATTTAGATATAAGTGGGCGTTGTCGGTTTGGTCATCAAGACCATCAACTACAGCCCGAGGCGTATCACCACGTGAATTTGAATCATCGGTGCTTACCTCCGGTGGTAGGGTGCAGGGTTTGTCTTCGTCCTCTTTGCCCCCTAAGCTATTCCGAGCTTTGGCGTAAACTTTACGAGTGCGAGGAACTCTGTTGTATATGCGCTGTGTTGCATCACAGAATATCAATGCAGACTCGTTATCTTCGCTTCCATCGCTTTCTTCGTCGATTTCTCGCTGCGAAGGTAACTGTGGGTAGGTGCCGCCTTTTCCTTTACCCGAACTAGGTTTGATTTCGGTTGAATTTGGGTGCGAATAACCAATATCCGAAATGTCAGGGAAGAACAAACCATCTAACAATTCTATGCGATTGATAAACCATGTGCTTTCATCACGTGACTTCCAACCTCTCGCCGCCACTTTTACACCTTTGAGCTGAGGTGGATCGAACCGAAACGTCCAACGCTCTACGTTAGGTGTCCTAACTCGCTCTTGCGAAAAATACTGATAGATACTGTTAAACGAATTTTTAATGTCACTGTTTAACAATAACCAAGCAATTTGATGTCTAAACCCTTCATTATCAAACAGTACTTTTGGGCATAGTGTTGTTGGTAAGGCGTTGATCACGAGATCCAAAGGAAACTCTGTATCATCGTTGTTTGGTTCTTGGTCAACGTAAAACTCTAGGTCGAGCACACTGTTAATGAGTGCAGCGTTTGCTAGATAGTTGTTTGTAAAAAATAAGGCTCTGGCCAGCTCCAACTGTGGTAAATAAATGGTTTTGCCCGCACTTTCAAACACAAAGCATTTTTGCGATTGCTCTTCACTCAGCTTATACGTCACTAAAGCGCTGTCACCCACAGTAGCGGTTTGCCAAAATGCACGGTCGGGTAAAGCAAATTTAATAGAGAAGCCCGGAGGGATGGCATCAACTGTTTGGTTGAGTACAACTTGTCGGCTTAAATAGGGTAACTGGCTAAACTTAAGGGCTTTGCGCGTGGATTGCTTAAAGCGAACACCAATATCCCAAGTTTTGCGGTTATTGTATTTAAACAGGTTGCCTATCGCCTGTATTCTGGCGTTGTCTGGTAGCGTTTTAAATCTATCAACCTGGTTCATACTTTACTGCAAATCCTAGCAATTGCGACGCGAGTGGTCGGGTCCTTTTTTCGTTTAGTCCTGCCATACGTTCAATTCGCCAAGCTTTGAGTATTTGATGTTTTGCAATACAACGAATACATGCCACAGCGATACGACGGCATTGGTATTCCTCTATAGTTTCACAATATTTATTAAAAAACAATTTACATAAAGGTAACTTATGTGTTTTTTTGATCTGAGACAATGGAATGTTTGCGTGGGTTGCAAACCAAGTGATTGTATATCGCGCAGTATCTACTTGATTTTCAACTTTATTCATTAAATTAATTAGTTGCCTAACAAATTCCTTATCTCTTTTCGGCCAATCAACCCTACTTGGTTCTGCAACATTTGGTCGCATCGCGCTTTGATTAAATTGCATCAACCATTGTTTATCATGCCGATATAACCATGTGTAAAGGTGAGCAAAACCGTTTTGCCTTGCGCCTTTAACGTCAAACTTGGCCACAGCGCGTTGCCACTTTGTGCGACGAGTTTGGTCAACCATCACAGGCTCAGTGATCGAGGGCATTTCATCGTATGGGGTATGCGGTAATGCTGAAGCAGTAGTGAGTATGTTCGCCATATCTAACTGCTGCTCATAGCATGCTTGCCATACCAATAGGTGCTGAAGGTAGCTAAAGGATTTTCTGTGCTTTCTGAACAAACACTTCAACCAATTAGTGCCTTCTGACTTGTTTACATCGAGCCCAAAGCTAGCGAGGGTATGCCTACCCCAATACCCTAAAACCAATTGTGCGATCAGATCGTGTTCAACCTGCTTACCCCTAACAAATCCCAGCTGGTAAGCCAAGTGATGATAAAAATAACTCCATTGTAATGGATGTATATTTTGCTCAGATAAGTTCAGTAACTGCTGAGCATATTCTGCTAGCAGTGTGGTCTTGTGACTTGTAAAACTTGTAGTTGAATGCAACAGCGCATGAGGGCTCAGCGCTATAAATTGGTGCCTATGCGCCTCGCTAATTAACACAGGGCTGTTGATTAACTGCACGCCATGCTCCGCACACACAGATAGACCAGGAAGTTGCCAGCGCCGCGTCCAAAAAGGTTCTCCAAATCGCGCAACTTGCTCTGTTACACATAATGGGCAGTAACGCAGGTAGTGTGGGCTTTTAACTTTGGATGCCGCTTTGCCAAGCAGTACTTCTGCCGAATGTTTGCAATCAGTAAGTAGCTCATGTTTAGCTTGATCGGCAATGTTGGGAAGCACAAAGGGTGAGTACAACGGATAAAGCGTATGCCCCTGTAATAGCCTGTATGGTGTTAAATCAGCGTTACCTTGATAGTGAGCGGAGATCTGCGCTAAATGCCCTTGAAGCGCAACTGAGGCGATTATGTGCCGGTCTTGGAATACCTCGTCAAGCAATTGCTTGGGTGAAGTGATACCTGCATGCACGCCGTACCTTGCAATGACGCTATAAAGGAGCTCATCTGGGTAAGGTACGGGTAAGCAGGCCATGCTACACGCTTTGTTTAAGCCAAGCAGTCATATCAAAAATCTTTCCTTGCTGTTTGTAGTATTGGTAAAGCTCATCCGATTGCTTTTTATGTTGAGAATAACCAAAACGTAAATCGCCACTAGGTAGTGTATGCCAATCCTTGAGCTTGATGAGGGTGGTTTTTTCTTTGAGCTCCTCCACTTCATCTGGCGTTTGTTCATACCATTCAAGAACAAGTGGAATAAGCCCTCTTACCTGTAGATTTGGGTGATCTTTAATGGCTTTTTGCACTAGTGGTACCAATAACTCTGATTCACACCCCATGCCGAGCAAGAGGTTATAAAGCCTCATAGCTTCTGAGTCGCTCGCAAAAGGGAGTGTGTCTGACTTAGCAGCGGCAACTTCGGAGATCTGCTGGCTGAGCTCCAACAACCGCTTATCAATCTCTTTGTATTTTAAGTCTGAATACTTGGCAACGCTCTTAGCTTTACCAGACTTGAGCGCTTCAATCATGGGATGGATCGGCTGTAATTCAGACTCATATACCTTTCTAAATAATTTTGAAGATAGTCGTTCAACGCCAGTAATAATGGCGCGTAGTTGTGCAAGCACAAATAACTTAACCACAATATCTAATACACCTTGTGACAGCTCAAACCAAGTATTGCGGACTTCTTCTGTGAGCGGTTCATCGCGGTGAATAAGCCACTGATATTGCCAAAGCTTGTCAGTTAACAATCGCCACTCTGTGGGTTTTGGTTTACCCGTTGCAGTATCGATTCTATTTTTTTGCTGTGGCAGGGGTGCCCACACCATAGAGCCAATGCCAGTACTGCGCCTTGCTGATTGCAACTCAAGTTCGAATATGGGTCTCGCTTTGGGGGTACCAACTAAAATCACCGGCACACCAATTATATTCACCAAAGCCACAAAGAACTCGAGCATACGTTCTTGCCCTTCTTTTTTCTTTCGGGCCAACCTTTGAATTTCATCAATCACTAACACGCCTATAGCATATTGATTGGCGACTTGTCCCATAAATGCTAAAAGCACTTCGGGACTATGACGCTTATAGCAATACCTTTCTGTGAGTTTAGTATTTAGATGCTTATCAACCTCTTGAAAGAAATTTAAACATAGACTTTTTAGTGACCCATCTACTGGGCACTCGATACGCAAATAGGCGAGCTGGTACGTATTATATTTTTCGTGATAAATCGCTTGTGGGTAGGTGGCCAATATTCGTAGCACGCTGGAGCTTTTACCACATCCAGAGCAACCAATAAGTGACAAGCAACGTGCCGTAGAGGGCGCTTCGGCAAAACGAAAACTGCTAATGTCGCCCGTCATCAAACGTTCGTAGCCATTTTGTAGATGCTGTTGTAGCTGGCCAGTTGCAATGTTTCTAGCAACATAGCCCCCACGTATCATCAGCGCTATTTTTTCCTCTAGCGCCACATGCATCGAAAGCGGTTGAAAGAAGTCATCAAGCAAGCCACACAACTCGTGAGCACGCTGCCTTGCGTCTAAATAACCTGCTGCAGGGTTATATTTTACTTTGCCCTCCAGCTTAGTTTTCAGCTCTTCTATTTTGCTTACTCTTGGCAGTGCTTCAATAAACGGGTTGCCTTTGTAACGCTCAACCTCAGACTCCTGATACACCGCGCGGAAGATGTTAGAGGGTAAACTCATGTGTCGTCATCCTCCTTAAACAACTGATCTGAAAAGTCAGGAAAGTCCAAATCGTCATCTGGCTCAGAGAGATAATGTACTTGCGCTGATTTACTGGTGTCGATCTCCACTGGTTTATAAGCCCGTTCTTTACGCTCTTTGGCTTTTTCTTCTGCGCGGTTGTCGCGAATATTGCGAATACGCTCCGCATCTGACAAGCCAATATGTTTTGGCGCGGCCTTTTCAGCCTGATTAACCACTTCTATTACTTGTCGCTCCAAGGCATGCTTTTGCTCATCAGCGACTAGTTTTGCATCAGCATGAGTCTGTTTTAACTCATCATTTTGCTGCCACACATCCCAAAAACTCGCACCTGAAAACTGTCTTGAGCGTGTTGCTAACTGGCACACAAAATAGTCATTGCTGTTAGGGCCGTGATAAATGTAGATGTAGTCTGCCGTTGCTAAGTCATAGGCAACTTCCACACTTTTAGGGCGCTTCACTTCCTTACCTCGATGCATCCAGCCCAACTTTAAAAGCTCTGAGCTGGTGTAATACACGCCAAATATACAGGCACCCGAATCAGATATTGTTGCCCGAGTTCTTGGCATCAATGCCACGCGAAGATGCTCAGTTGCTGGCTTTTTCAACCGACCAGTACGATGCTGCAAGCCCCAATTCCATATCGCCAGTGGGTTATTTGGTAGGTCTGTTGGCATATCAGCGGCTTTATCGTAGTCTTCAATCACGTGATATTGATTGTGATAAAGTACTGAAGCTAAGATGATTCGAGTAAACTCTTGGATCGTAAGCTTAGCATCCAAGCGGTAGTCTCTATCGCCTTGTTTTTTAATTTTGGTACCAGTGACCACACCAGGTGCAAACGGTTTAAATGCTTGTTGAAAGGCGAGAAACGCTCGTTCGACAACCCCTTTAGCCTCGCTTCTATATGGTGGTGTATTTTCAACGCGAACACCAAAGCCCTTTTCAAGGCATTCAATTTGATGACCCATTAACTCGCCTCTGTCAGCCAACAATGCTGAAGGTAAGCCAATACACGGCCATTGCTGTGGGGTTACGTCAAAACCAAACTGACGGCAGTAGTCTGATTTATCCGTCGTGGCCATATGTATTGCCTGAATAGCCGCAGCATATGAAGGGTTTTCAAAACCAATATAAAATCCAGCCACCATGCGGCTAAATACATCAATAACCATGTAAATCACTGGACGACCCACGATATTGCTTCTTTGGGAATCAGACACTAAATAAATATCTGCGATTGTGGCGTCAATTTCATATCTCATACCTGGGCCCAAAACATCTGCGGCGGCGGTACCAGTTAGTGGTCGAATATCTTTCTTTCGCTTTATTTCACCCGCCTGCGCTTCAATTTTGTCTACTTGGCGATATTCACGTTTGTAGAAATGTTCCATTTGCCAATAGGTAGGTAACTCTTCTTCAGGTAGATCTGGAAAGTGCTGACTATAGATATCTTTTAAACGATTATGTGCATATCTAAAAGACTTGCCCTTGTCAGTTAATATGTGTCTCTCAATCGCTATGCGGAAAAGCTTCTCCGCAAAATCATCAATTAAAGCGCCAGTCCCGGGCATATATTTGCGAGGTCGCCCTAACTTTGTTGTAGTAGCTCGGCGCTTTTGGCCTTTGGCACCTGAGTTTTTATAATCGGGTAATAATGCGTTGGGGATCTGACCACGTTGCCAGTATCTACGGGCAAAACGATAAATAGACTGTTTGGTTTTGCTTGTCTCAGTCATTATTTGGTTAACCACTTTGCCACGCGCTTTCGGTTCGTAGCAGTTTTCAAGCTCTACCAATGGCTTGATTGCGGCATAGTTTTCATCACGTTTTAACTGAGCGGTAGAACCTGCTTCTGGAATAACAGTAGTAATATCGCTATATGGGTCGGCTGCACGTGTGAGCACTTCATCTTGAAAACCCTGTTCTAACTCAGTTATTTCAACAAGTTCAGGAAAGGCTTTGTCATCGTGCACTTTTATCCAAAGCACGTAATAATCAAATACCATTAAAATGCGATACAAGGTTTGTTCGTATTGCAATACTTCATTGATTTGAAACACGAAACACCTCCTGAATTTGCTCAACGTTACCAAGTTTAAGATGACCAACTGGTAGCTTTTGTACTGGCGTAAAAATATCAAAGGTAAAGTAACGGTCAGCCAGCAAAGCTCTTATCTCAAACAACGACTCTCCTAAGTCTAGCCCATAGGCGGTATCTATCTCTTTGCAGACGTTTATGAGGGTTTTGGTTGGGTGTTTTGCAAAGTAATCGGCATAGAATCTGGCTTGCTCAATGGCGGAGTCTGAGGCTTCTTCATGTTCACCTTGCAATGGGTAAATCCACTCAACATTCGCTTTAACAACTTTTGGGATCTCTTGCTCAGTGACTATTTGCCAAGGGATCTGCTTTTCATGCCAAAAGCGTTTCTCGAGTTCAAGTATCTCTATTTTGCGCTGCTCTTCCAAAGCGCTGACATATTTGGCTTGTAACGCAAAATAGGGGAGATCTCGTGAGGTTGTTTCAACGAGAAAGTCGCTTGATAGGTATTGGTCTACGCCCCCAACATTTGGGTGTTTGATGCCAGCAGATTCAGCTAGCTCTAATGTTATCTCGCGCTCTAGCGGAAACTGCTCTTTGACTTGCAGCACATCCTGCCGCCACTCAAGCAAGTAGAACATGGATAGTTCAAGATCGGATAATAAATGATGGGTTCGCTTAGACTTATAACCAAAGACTCGATGTACACGACCATCAGATGGCGCATCATAAACCGTTAACCACGGCTTGTAATCCTGATACTCGCCAGTACCGCGCCCCTCTTTAATCCACTTAAGATATTGCGCCTCAGTGTGGCCGATCTTCCTAGACATAATATACCGCTATAACTGATTTCATAACTTCGCTAGCCATAGCGGTATACTCCATTTAAATAAAAAGAATAGGCTACATTAAGCAGCCTTTTTGATTGGGATACGGAACATCCCCCCATTTTTCCGAGTAATCCTCTTTCCTTTAACAGTAATGTAAGGTCTATATATATACTCAACGTCTTCTGGTGATTTTTGTTTGGAATCGTTCTTATTCATAATTTTTTCCTAGAACCACTGCCCTTGACGAATCATATAAGTTAGATTTATAGTCAAGGACATTGGTTGTTTCTCTATAAAGTTTAGAACAGGGTGGCCGCCCTGAACTGCCAATTTGTATGGAGACCTATTTCGATAGGTCTTTCACTTCTTCTCTCTTCTGACCCCCTTAAATGGTTCTCCGTCCATTTTCACATCCATAATTCTCCCAGTATTTGTATCTCTTTTTGCCCACAATCCTGACGGAGTTTGAAATTGAGATCGTTCTTTTACTGCTCCAATTCGCTTGCCATCACCATACGGTGCATTTTTTGCCATTTTGGCCTCCAAAAATTCAAGTTATTTAGTTAGATCGCTATCGATCAAAATATATACTACAACTAGATCCATAAAAGATCAAACTTTGATCTTTGTTTTTTTAAAATAAATAAAATATCACATATCAAAATGATTCGTGATATTTTACTCAACTACTGCTACTATCATTAAAAAAACAAGAGTAAAAGTGCTATGGCGACAACTTATGATTACGCTAAATTGAATGAAGAATATGGTTCAAATGCGGAAAGGCTTGCCTTTGTTGACTTCAAATTACGCTTCACGGGGGTTATCCAAAGAACAGACTTATCTGAAGCATTTAATTTGGCTGAAGCCTCTTCTTCACGACTCCTGTCTCTATACCATGAACTCAAGCCAAACAATATGTACTATGACAGAAGTAAAAAAGTTAATGTCATTTGTGAGGAGTCATACGAGCCGATTATAGCTATGGATGCTGAAATTGCTTTGGGCATGCTTTCTCATGGGTTTAATAAAAACAGATTAATTGGCAAGCCCTTACTAAACTATGCCCGAGTCGGGAAAGTACCTGAACAATTAGATATCGATCAGGTATCAAAAATCACTAGAGCGATGTTTAACCAGCAAGCAATTAATTGCGAATATATCTCTGCGAATAGTTGCAACCATAGTAACAGAGAATTAGTGCCTTTAACTCTTATATCAGACGGTAAGAACTGGCTATTCAGAGCCTATGATAGGTCTAGTGATGGTTATAGTTTTAAGAACTTCAACTTTGCGCGAGCTTGTAATATTGACCTTGATGTTGTCGCTGAAAAAGACGCACAATCTTATGAACTATTAGCTCATGACGTAAAGTGGAACACGATGCTTCCACTCTTATTAGAACTGCACCCAAACTTAAATGATGATTTAAAAGCGTCTGTGAGACGTGACTATGGAATGGCAGACAATCAAGATGAAGTTATTCTGACTGAAAGAGGGGCATTAATCTGGTTGCTGTGCAGTCAGTGGCTCATCGACAAAACCGACAAAGAATCAAGTAAGAATAATAACCGGTATTACAATTTTCAACTCAAGAATAGACAAATGCTACTCGATTACCTATGAGAAGAAGTTAAAAAGCCGACACACGTCGGCTTTTTAAGCTTATCAAAGTATGAAACTTTATTACTTAGGATGATACTTTAATACTTGGGATGAAACTATATTCCTAAGTCACAAAAAAAGCGCTTGCGCGCCTTTTTCTTATTCCACCGTTACACTCTTTGCGAGATTTCTCGGTTGGTCAACATCGGTGCCTTTGATCACGGCTACATAGTATGAAAGTAGCTGTAGTGGGATGGTGTAAACCACTGGGGCGATGATGTTTTCTACGTGATTGACGTTCATTACTCGCATGGTGTCGTCTGAGGCAAAGTTTGAGTCTTTGTCCGCGAATACATAGATGATACCGCCGCGTGCACGCACTTCTTCAACGTTTGATTTGAGCTTTTCAAGCAGCTCGTTGTTTGGTGCAACGACGATGATAGGCATGTCTGCGTCGATAAGCGCGAGCGGCCCGTGTTTTAGCTCGCCTGCTGCATAGGCTTCGGCGTGGATGTAGGAGATCTCTTTAAGCTTAAGTGCGCCTTCCATTGCGATTGGGTATTGTGAGCCACGGCCTAGGAATAGCGAGTGATGTTTGTCGGCAAATTCTTCTGCAAGTAGCTCAATGCCGTCAGCCATGCTTAGGGTTTCTTCTAGCTTGGTTGGCAGGGTTTTGATGGCGTTGACGATTGCGCTTTGGTCACGGCCTTTTTCCTGCGCGATCGATGCCGTTAGCATCAATAAGCCAACTAATTGGGTCGTAAAGGCTTTGGTTGATGCCACGCCAATTTCAGCGCCAGCTTTGGTCATAAAGGCAAGATCTGATTCGCGTACTAGCGATGAGCCAGGTACGTTACAGATAGTCATTGATGCCATATAGCCTTGCTCTTTGGCCAAACGTAGTGCTGCGAGCGTGTCTGCGGTTTCACCTGATTGTGAAATGGTCACCAGCAGGCTGTTTTCGTGAACAAATGAGTCGCGGTAACGGAATTCTGAGGCGATTTCAACGTTACAGCTTACGCCTGCAAATTGCTCTAACCAGTAGCGTGCTACCATACCCGAGTGGTAAGACGTACCACACGCGATGATCTGTACGTGTTTTACATCTTTAAAAATTTCGTTCGCTTTGTCGCCAAATGCATCGATACTCACGCGATCGTTGTCTAAACGGCCTTCAAGTGTATTACGTACGGCCATTGGCTGTTCGTAGATTTCTTTTAGCATGTAGTGGCGGTATTCACCTTTGCCAGACGCATCTTGAGTGATGTTAGACTCAACCACTTCGCGCTCTACTGGATTACCATTGATGTCGAAGATTTCAACCGTTTCGCGGGTAATACGCGCTACATCGCCTTCTTCTAGGAAGATAAAGCTGCGTGTTACAGGTAATAATGCAAGCTGATCAGAAGCAATAAAGTTTTCACCTAGACCAAGACCAATTACCAGTGGGCTACCTGAGCGTGCCACAATGATTTCATCTTGGTTAGCTTTATCAAACAATACTGTACCGTATGCACCTTCAAGCTGTTTTACCGCTGCTTGCACGGCAGCGAGTAATGTAGTGTGTTGCTTTCTGAGTTGATGGATCAAGTGCACCATCACTTCGGTGTCGGTGTCAGATAAAAACTCGTAACCGTCTTCTTTTAATGCCGCGCGCAAACCTTCGTGGTTTTCAATAATGCCGTTGTGTACCAGCGCAATTTCGCTGTTAGAAATATGCGGGTGCGCGTTAGCTTCTGTTACACCGCCGTGCGTTGCCCAGCGCGTGTGCGCGATACCGGTAGTACCTTTTACTTCAGCATTTTCAAGCGCAGATTCTAGGTTTACCACTTTACCTACGGCTTTCACGCTGTTGAGTGCGCCGCCTTCGCAAAGTGCGACACCCGCAGAGTCATAACCACGGTATTCAAGGCGTTTTAGGCCTTCGATAAGAATTTTGTTTACTGGACGCTCAGCAACAGCGCCTACGATTCCACACATAATCTCTCCATTATTTGCACGTTGTGTGTAGTTCAGCACAGATAAGTTGTATACCACGCGCTTCGATCGCTTGGCGGAGGTCATCGGCCAAGTTGTTGTCGGTGATCAAAGTGGTGATCTGTGCCCAAGGTATTTCTAAATTTGGAATTTTACGGCCAATCTTGTCGGATTCGACCATCACAATCACTTCACGGGCTGACTTTGCCATCACACGGCTCAGCCCAATTAATTCGTTGAATGTGGTTGTGCCGCGCTCTACATCAATGCCATCGGCACCAATAAAAAGCTGATCAAAGTCATAGGATTGTAGTACTTGCTCTGCTACTTGCCCTTGAAAGGATTCTGAGTGCGGATCCCATGTCCCGCCGGTCATCAATAAGGTTGGCTCATTCTCCAGTGATAACAATCGATTAGCGATATTCATCGCATTGGTCATCACGACTAAGCCGCGCTTTTGTGCAAGCTCCGGAATTAGGGTTTCAGTGGTTCTGCCGCTATCGATAATGATGCGATTGTGATCTTTAATCAGCTCGGCGGCCGCTTTGGCAATGGCCGTTTTACGTACCGAGTCTTGCTCGTCTTTACCTGATGCGGTGATCTCTTTAGGAAGGGCTATCGCACCGCCATAGCGGCGTAGTAACAGGCCGCTTTTTTCTAGTGCCGTTAAATCCTTACGAATCGTAACTTCTGACGTTTCAAACTCAGCGGCGAGTGATTCTACGCTTACTTCACCGTATTCATTCACCCATGAAAGAATGGTATGTCTGCGCTGTTGAGTGTTTCGTTTAGTCATCAAATAAGTTTCGTTTCGAAATTTAAGGCGATTATAGTCGAAACTTCAAAACCTAAACAAGTTAAATTTTGCACTGAACAAATTTTAACTGGAAATATTACGAACATCAGGATACATTTCCGGATTGAGGTACTTAAAAGGATAATTAAATGAACAAAAACTTAATAACATCAATGCTTTGTTGTTCACTATTACTAGCAGGATGCGGCGGTTCAGGCGGTGACACTACACCAGTCAATCAAGATAGCGGCAAAAATGGAAATAATGGCAACACGGATTCAAATAACGGCAGCACAGATTCAAATAACAGCAACACAGACTCAAATAACGATAATACAGATTCTGGAACGGATACCACGACTAAGCCAGTCGCTAAAATTCAGGCAAGTGCCTTTGGGGAGACTGGCAACGTCATTCAGCTTAGCACTACGGGAAGTACGATCCCTGAAAATGCCGAAATAACATGGCAGTGGCAAGCCAAACCCCAAGGCAGTAACGCTCAGTTTTCTAACCCCAACGCTAAGCAAACGCACTTTACCGCTGACGTTGCAGGTATTTACATTCTAGGGCTAACAATCAAGTCAGGTAGTAACGAATCGACAACACAGTTTGAGATCCGTATAAAAGAAAAAACTACACCAAGTGTGAACACACCTCCTGTCGCCGATTTCACACTCACAAAACAGGCAATTGCCATCAACGAGCATCTACAGTTAGATGCGAGCAACAGCTCAGACTCAGACGGCGATAATCTCAGTTATAAATGGCAAGTTACTGCACCTGCTAATGTTGATGAATACACATTGGTAAGCCCTAACAATAACGTTGCCTCTTTCGCCTCTAAATTTGCGGGTGAATACACCATTACTTTAACCGTTTATGATGGTAAATCGTCACATAGCAAATCAGAAAAAGTCATCGTTATAGATAACCAGCCAGCTCTTAAAGCGGTTATTTCAGCGCCTTCAGAGGTTACATTAAGCTCAATGACTTTTGTTGAGCTGAAAAGCGATGGTAGTCAGTATCAAGGCGCTGTAACACCGCTTTGGAGTTTTGACAGCAAACCGAGCGGCAGCCAAGCCGCAATGGCAACACCAAATGGATTTCTCACCTCGCTTCAATTAGATAAGGCTGGGCAATATAAAATCCGCTTTAGCCTTAAAGACAGACAGGGTCGTTTAAGTGAGGCAACCCATACCTTAACGGCCAAATTAGGCGAAGCAAACAAACCGCTTGTATTCGTCGACGTGCCAGAGTCAACCAAAATCAATGAAGCCATCAAGCTTAGTGCCAAGCGAAGTAAAGATACAAGCGGAAGACCACTCTCCTTTAGTTGGACGTTTGAGCCATTTGAAGCCGGTTTGACCTATTCCGTTACGAATGAAGATACCGATACGGTGATTTTTACGCCTCACGGAGAGGGAAGTTACCGTTATTTTGTGGAGGTAAGTAACGGTGAGCTAAGCCAAACCGCCAGTGGCGTGATAAAGAGCCACCCTGAAAATTATGGACCCACAGCGTCTATGAGTCCACAAATGTCTACAGCTACGGAAGGGGAAACCAAAGTCTTTGTGGTATCCGCAGAAGATAAAGACGGCGATCCGCTCACTTATCACTGGTCACTTGAAACGAAGCCTGAGAATAGCACTGCAGTGGTCAACAATGCTGATAATCGCGCGTCTATTACCTTCGATGAAGCTGGTAACTATGTGCTGAAATGCATCGTGTCTGATGGCAAGGTTGAACTAGTCGTCGCGGCATTCATCAAAGTAAGTGCTGCTCAAAATAGCGCTCCAGTAATTACGGCGCTGGACTATCAAGGAGTACTGAAAACAGATGCAGCGCTTTGGATAACTCCAACGGTTATAGATAGCGACAGCAATGCAGGCAATTTGACCTATTTTTGGAAGGTGGTTGCTCCATCAGGCGAAGTGATTGACAGTACCACAGCTCATGACTCGAACCTACAATTCACTCCTATAGCATCAGGCGACTATCAGGTAAGTTTAAGTGTTGTAGATGAAAAGTCCGCTTCCGTTGCAACTAAAACGATAACACTTTCAGTAGAATAAGAGATCTCTACTCGTTGACTTTTAAGGCTTAAGCGCTCACTTGTGGGCGCTTAAGCCTTTTTGTTTAAACGGTTATGTCGGATGGAGTTAAGTGACGGATCTCCATATTGCTGATATGCGTTCCCGAAGAGTCCTCTGGGCCAATTTCATCATAGGCGGACTCAACTCTGAGGTAGGCTTGAGTTGCGCCGAGTTCCGCCAGCTTTGTCTCGGCCTCTCGCAGCGAGTTAAACGGCGTTAGTTTACCCTCGGCATGCATTAAGATATGCAAGTTCCCATCACTATCTTGACCACCCGCAAGATAGTGATTTGAATCCGCGTAGCTAAGCACGATGGCATGGAGTTCTTTATTAGCGATTTTTTCTTTGAGTGTGGCAGCAAGCATAATGCTCTCCTCGTTTAACCGATTAATAATTAAACGACCCTTGTGCGTGTTTGGTTCACCTTGATAGTCATGAATGTTTTGTCGCAAACCTATTGTCGTGATAAATCACGACCTACCACCCATCACGTAGGTCGAGGTGTACCTCGATAGATTTAATCGAAGGACTTATCTTTAAAACTTATCTCTCAATTGCAAGGCATGCACATGAGCTGGAATAACCTGAGAAAAGGCAGGATACCAATCCCGTACGCAGAATACTTCATTACGTTTAACTGCCATAAACGCACGCTCTATTTTACGGATTATCAGCTGGCACGATTGTTTTGCCAATCTATCTCACATAATGAAAAAAGTTTGAGTGCCGCTGGCAAACATGGGTGTTATACCAGTTGTATTAAGTAAATGATCTATCTTGAAGCGGGGAAATAGCTTTAGTAGCAAGGCAAAAATTTTGCTATTTAGTTGTTCTAAATGAGAAATTTTTAACGAAGCTAATATGCTATTTCACCCTTCAAATTGATTAGAGAATTAATTCAATTGGTATTAATGCCAGATCACTTTCATGGCTTACTGACGCTTGGAAATGCACAACTTGGTAAGGTTGTTGGAGAATTAAAAGGCAGAATAGCTTACCTGCTAAACACAGAATTTGGCAAAGCGCGTATTACTATCATCAGCTCAGATCCACAGAAGATAGGCATACCATTGCCCAGCATATTGCTGTAAACCCACTAAGAACCAAGCTAGTAAGCCGCATTGGTGATTACCTTTATTGGAACTCACACTTTCTGTGATTGGCTGGTTAAAGGGTCTCTTCCCAACTCAGTTAACACGCTTAGATACACCGACAAGTTACCTTCCGCCATCACCTCAATGGCAAATTCACTGCACATTTTAGCGCGACCTTTACGGCCCATTTGCTCTCGTAAAATCGGGTCCTGCAATAAGCGATTAAGATCTTGAGTAAACTGAGCTTGATTACCAATCGGAGCAAGTAGTCCGGTTTCATTGTGCGCAACCGCTTCAGGAATGCCGCCAGCAGCAAAGCCCACGACAGGCACGCCAGATGCGCTACTTTGTAATAACGCTACGCCTAGCCCTTCCATCGATGCTGGATGTGCAACAATATCAACCGCCGGTAAAATACGCGCTACGTCTTGTCGAAATCCCACCAGCTGGACAATTTTTTGCAGCCCCAGCTCATCTATACGCGCTTGATACTGTTGCAGCTTTGGCCCTCGGCCAAACAGTAATACACGTAAATTAGGATGCTCAGCAATGAGTTGTTTGGCTGCACGCATGATCACATCCTGCCCTTTGCGCTCTATCAGTTGCGCAAAATTAGCCACAACCAAGGCATTTTGTGGCAGCTCAAACTCATCAAGCAACCATTGCCGCTCCGCGCTACTTGGTGCAAAGCGCTGGGTATCGACTGCACTGTGGACTAACTTTACTTGCTCAGAGGCAACACCTTGTGAGAGTAATACTTGGCGGATCCCCTCTGAGATAGCGATAACTTTATCGTAGGCTGGGTATTTTAATTTTGACCACCAGCGTGGCTCGGTGTTGTCGACTCGTCTCGATAAAATAACAGGAACATTAAGCGACTTCGCGGCAAGTAATCCCCAAGTATCAACCCCTCGGCGGCTGTGAATATGAACACAATCAGGCCGATGATGGGCAATAGCCTTTCGTAAACGCAAACATTGCATGACATCGAGATCGCCTGTCATTTTCACAGGATCCACAACAACTTGCTTATCAACGGCTGCAATCATTTCACTATTAGGCGGGCAAACCAGTACGTTCTCAATGCCCTTTTGCTGTAACGCTTGGGTTAAATACACCACTTGCTGTGCGCCGCCATATAAGTGACGACCCGCTTCAATATGCAGAACTTTCATAGCACTTCTCCTAGTGCGCTCGACACTCTTTGTGGCGTGAGCCCCACCATACAATCAAAACGAGCCTCACAGGTTGGCCGGCGTTTGCATGGTGAGCAAGCAAGCTTATCGCTCAACACGCGACCATTTGGATTAAAGGTGTTTTCATACGGTAAGGTTGAACCAAACAATGCAATAACCGGGGTATGATGCGCCATCGCCATGTGAGTTAGCCCTGTATCAACGCCAATCACACCTTTTGCCCCCCGAATGATCTCGCTGCACTCAAGTAATGTCGTTTTCCCAGTTAGATTAATGATCCCCGGCATCTGTTTTTCTAAGCGCTCGCTATGAGCGATATCACTTGGTCCACCCAATATAATAATATGCGCACAAATAGACTGATTTACTTGTTTATACAACTCACGCCAATGCCCATCTACCCAGTGTTTCTGTGCTCTCGTTGTAAACGGGCAAAACACCACATAAGGTTGGCCTTGAGTATGCTCCAATAGCAGTGCCTCTGTATGTTGTTGTGTCTCATTCGAGGCAATGAGCGAGTATTGAAACGCCGCTTCTGGCGCACCAAAAAATTTCGCTGCAGCTCTGTATTCCGAGCTGATATCAGCAGACCAAGGCGAGGTCACTACCTTATTCATAAGCCACTGACTGCCCTCGCGACTATTGATCCCAACCTTATATTGAGCGCCGCTAAGCCAAGCTAGCACGCCACTTTTAAGGAGTCCTTGAGCGTCGAGCACTAAGTCAAATTGTCGACTAGCTAACTGCTTTTTAAAGCTATTAACTTGCTTAAGTAGCGCTATGATCCCCAGTGCTTTTCGCACTTTTTGCCACTCATTGCGAGGCCACAGGATCACCTCATCTAGCAATGGATTTTGTTGTAGCAAGGTCGCGCCAGCAGGCTCTGCTAACCAGCTCAGTTTTGCTTCTGGATAACGTGCCTTTAGTGCAGAAATAAGGCCTGACGCCATCACGATATCACCAATGGCACTGAGCCGGACAATAAGGATATTGTTGTATTGCATTGTTATCTGATCACCATTGGATGTAATCGGGTACTATGAACTGGCCGTTGCGCCTGCTTTAACTGATATAAAACTTGCAATGTGGTTGTGTGTAGTGCGCCATTATGCTTTGCGATTGCAGCTTGCCCAGCCTGTATTTGTTGTGTTGTTGCAGCACTATTTTGCCAAAAGCCGATGACTTCTCTGGCTATTTGCTGTGGCTCGTTACCCTCAACAAGTGCACTAGCTTGACTCAGCGGCGCACATATATCTTCACAATTTCGTCGACTACTTCCCATTACGACGGCAGCCCCTTGGACAATGGCTTCGGCAGGGTTGTGACCACCGAGCTTAACTAACGAGCCACCGATAAAGGCAACATGGGCATCACGATAAAACGCAAATAGTTTGCCCATCGTATCGAGCAGATACACTTGCGTATTTGCCGTTAGTGTTGGCGCGTGCGAGTAACGCTGACAGCTCAGCCCGCTTGCTTGCAGCAGCTGCCATACCTCATCAAATCTTTCAGGATGACGCGGTGCGATAATTAGCTGAGCTGCTGGATTTTGCTGTAACAACTGTTTGTGCGCTGCGACCACCGCTATTTCTTCAGTGTCATGCGTGCTCCCCGCAATCCATGTCAACAGAGAGGGTTTTTGCGTTGGGTCGGCGTGTTTAACTTCTGGCCAATCGTACTTGATATTACCGCACATCATCAGTTTTTCTGGTGGTACACCCAACTCGCGAAAAGCTTGATAACTTAGCTCACTTTGCGGCAGGATTTTATGCACCTTGGAAACCATAAAGGTAAAAAGACCTAACATTTTAGCATAACGATTTTTTGATCTGTCGGTCATGCGGGCATTTACCAGCATCACTCGACTGCCTTGGTTACGCGACTGGCGAATAAGGTTCGGCCACCACTCCATCTCAACCGACATGGTCAATACCGGATTAAAATGCGTCAAGAACGCACCAACTGTCAATTGAAAGTCCAGTGGCAAATAAGTGTGAATGACTTGCTCCCCCCAGTTGCGCTCAATATAGTTGGAACCCGCAACCGTGGTACAAGTAAAAACAATGGGTAAATGAGGATGCTGTTTACGCAGCTCAGGAATAAGTTTAGCAATGGCGGCGCATTCGCCAACGGAGACGCCATGTAAATGAATACAAGCGGGTAAACGTTTACAATCGTAGACACCTAAGCGCTGTAAAAAGTGCCTTTTATAACCCGGTTTACGTAGCCATTTTTTTAATAAGATCAGCGCAATCAAAGGTAAACACAACAACAGGATACTGTTATAAACACCAATCCAAAGTGAATTAGCTGATCTTCTACGAAGACGAGAGGTTGTCTTAACCTTAGCCATAGCTACACCTTGTTATTCAAGCCTGAATTAACCCCAGTGTAACTATGGTTTTTGACACTAAATTGACAGCGAGTTATACCAACTTGCTTTATTAAGTGGTCTATTTTAAAAATTGCTATCAGCTACTCGTAGCGCAGCGCTGATGAGGGGCGCCGGCTTGCAACCTTGTAGGTAACGAGCACAACGGTAAGCCAAGTAAGCAAGATCACAAGTAGGCCTGCGACTCCATAAATCCATATAGATTGATTTATCCGCTCATTAAAGCGATTAAGCCACTCACCAACTAGCCAATACGTCAGCGGGACTGCAAGTACCATACTCAATGCAGATAACCACAAATACTCTTTAGCAACCAAGCTAATTAACCCAATACGTGAAGCGCCTAACACTTTGCGAATAGCTAATTCCTTTTCTTTACGCAAGGTAGTAAATGACGCTAACCCAAATGTTCCGAGTAAGGTCAGCAATATAGCTAAAGGACTAAAGATAGATAGCATGGTAAGCGTATAGAGTTCATTCTTGTGGGCCGCCAAGAACTCATCATTGAGAGACTGAACTTCTATATCACGACGATTGAGATGTGCAGCAAGAACTTGTTCAATTTCAGTGATCACGTTATCTGGATTAATGCCTTCAGCGATCTTTAATACCACATTTGCAGTTTCACCATCAACATGACCAAGCATCAATGAAGTAGGTTGTACTGCATTATTCACAGAGCCAATTCTGATATCCTCAACTACGCCCACAACCTTGGCTGTCAACTTTCGCCTTGGTACGGTAACAGTGACGCCGATTACCTCATCAAGCTTCTCATATCCCGCTAAATGAGCCATTTTCTTGGTTATCAGGATCGCGACATGCGCCTCTCCATTTTGCTGTTCACGATACCAATCTCCAGCGTAATCGCGACTAAAGCCTCGCCCAGTAATCAACTTTAACCCGAGTACATCAATCACGTCATAACCCGTATTGATTACTGCTAACATGCCGTCATAGGTTTCGCCATTTGGCCAAGTGTAATGCATCCCACCGTTAATGGCGGTTGCATAATTGGTATCGCTCAATGTCCAACCAGCCACACCTGAGATCTGGCCTAACTCATCAAGCAATGCGTTTCCTTGTTGCTGATAGATCAGCTCTGAGGGCAATTCTCGAATGATAATTCGCTGTGCTTTTTCGTAACCTACATCCAACTGTTTTACCAGCATCATTTGTTGATAGAGCATGCTGATAGCTGCTATCAGCCCTACGCCAATCGCACCTTGTAAGCATAAGGTTATTTTGCGGATCCTTGCTGATGAACGCCCTCGACTAAAATCGCCACTTAACACTTTTTTCGCGCCAAATGACGAGATAAATAAAGCTGGATATAGCCCAGAAAATAAACCAACCACTGTCAATGTAATTACAAGACCGAGCATAAATAGAGAGTTGTATACCAATGTCAGGGGCTGCGCGATTAACTGATTAAAGTGCGGCAATGCCAACTCAACGATTACAACCCCTAAAAACCCTGAAAACAGCACAATCAGTAACGATTCTGACAGGAATTGTGTGACGAGTTGCGACTTACTGGCACCTAGCGCTTTACGTATGCCGACTTCTTTAGCACGCTTTGCAGCACTGGCAATATTGAAGTTAATAAAATTAGCGCTGGCTATGATCACAAGTAAAGTACTCAGCACAACGCTCACTTGCAGTGCCAAATAAGACCCGCCTTGCTTCATCTCTACGGTGCCATTGGTGTGAAAATGCAACTGGGTCAATGGAATAAACTGAAACTGGATGTCTTTGAAGTTCGGGTTTTTAGCTCTTTTTTGCATCTCGCGCGTCATCTCTTGCGCTAACGCGTTGAAGTCAGCTTCTGGCTGCAACTTTAAATACACATGACTACTAAAAGGACCGCGCTGCAATTTGGGTAAGTACATCAGCACATCAAAATCAAAGTGTGTATTTGCTTCTAAATCCGCAAAAACAGCAGCCACTTCATAGCTTCCCCCATCGTATTCAAGTTGCCTGCCGATAACATCTGTGTCGCCAAACAAGCGCTTTGATTCTGTCTGACTAAGGGCGATAAGATTGGGCTGAGAAAGGGCCTGAGTTAAGTCTCCATGTAATACTAAGATATTCACAAACTCAGCCAAATTTGGCGTCGCAACATACGCCTTTTTGAGCTTAAAGCGCTGATCTTTAACCTTCACGATATCCGCCATTGGTTCGCCACTATATTGTAACGATTCAATCCGACTAATAATCAACAGTTCCTTTATTTGACTGTGCTTTTGCATCAGCAGCGGCATTCTAGGGTCAATCGCACCGCGCACGCCCACACCCACAGAACGCAAATCTAAATGTACTCGATAAACATGATTTGCATCAGGCTGATGTTTATCAACAATCAACTGACTTTGAGCAAATAAAGCCACGATAATTGCAGCAGCAATTCCAATGCTGAAACCGATGACATTGAGCAGTGTGTGTAGCTTTTGTTTTTTACTTACCCGAATTGCCGTACTCAAATATGAAGTGAGCATAGAAGATCCTTTTTAGTTATTTTTTTATAAAGATATCCAGTACAAAGTCACTTGATTTTTCCACTCGCGATTGTGACTCACTTTTAAAAATGACTGCTTGTAGCAGTATATTCACACCATTCAAAAGCAGAAATGGTCGTGCCGATATTGGCGATGAAAACACCAAAGAATAAATGATGAAAGCGGCCTAAATTAGGCCGCAATTTCTTGAGTGATTACCAATTTAATTTACTCATATCGCAAGATCAGCGACGGACGCGTACTCGCGGCTTTAAAGGCAAGGGTCGCCACAGTCAACCAAGTGATACCGGCAACCACCAAGGCTGCTGCGCCATAAACCCACATTGCTTGCTCAATGCGGTCATTAAAGTTTGCAAGCCAATCACCAACGAGCCAATAAGTTACCGGATAAGCAATGGCGATACTGACTCCCACCAAAATCAGGAACTCTTTTGCTAAGATATTCACAATGCTTAGCCGTGATGCCCCCAAGACTTTGCGTACAGCTACTTCTTTTTGACGGCGAACCGTTGCAAAGGATGCCAATCCAAAAGTGCCTAAACAGGTTAAGAATACAGCTAGCGCGGTGAAGATAAGTACTACCTTAGAGATACGCTCATCACCACTAAGTACCGCCCTATAACTGTCTGAAAGTAGGTTGATCTCTGGTTCATACACGTTTGCGGTTTTTGCCAACACACTAATCAAGTCTTGTCGAATCTGTGCTAAATACTGCGGGTTAATCGTTAAGATTACTTCAGATGTTGGATTAAAATAAGTAAACCCCAATAAAAACATAATATTAGAACTCGCTTCTTGTGCATTCCCCACTTTGACGTCAGCGACGACGCCAACCACTCGCATCTCTACGTTGCGGCCAGTATCTTTGATAGTTTTGCCAATAATATCTGCAACATTACTGTAGCCAGCTTGCTTGGCGACCGACTCGGTAATAATGGTGCCTATTGTGGTTACGCCGTTAACTCGATTTGACCAATCACCGGCAAACTCTCGGCTAAAGTCTCGACCTGCAAGTAGCGTTAACCCCAACCCTTTGACTACCTCGTAGCTTGTGCCAATAACTGGCGTTAAGGATTGCGACTGTTCACCATTTGGCCACGTTGGTACTAGGGTGTTATTAATCGAGCGAGTCAGCTGCGTATCTATCACACTGATATGTTCAACGCCCTCAATAGCCGCGAACTGTTTAACTAATGACGTTGGCGCTTTTGTAAAAGCCGCTTTAACGGGCACTTCTGAGACCACCAAACGCTGTGTGGTTTCGTAACCAAGCGGTAAATTTTGCAAATGTGCCAACTGGTACTGTAGCGTTATCGAAGCAATAATTAACCCAACCGCAAGTGCTGCTTGTACAGTTAAAAGACTTTTGCGCACCCAAATCGCGGTACTCCCACGCTGTAAATCTCCGCTTAGTACGCGTTTAGCACTAAAAGATGAGATAAAAAATGCAGGATAGAGACCCGCCAACAAACCCACGATGACGGCAACCGCGACTACTACGACACTAAACATAGATGCATAATCAATACTTAATTCACGGCCAACTAGATTGTTGAAACTTGGCAATAGTAGCTCGACCAAAACACAGGCTATTGTCATTGCAAGCAATGACACGAGTACAGACTCAGATAAAAACTGTGCAACTAATTGCGACTTGCTGGCACCAAGTGCCTTGCGTACACCCACTTCTTTTGCACGTTTGGTCGACTGTGCAACCGTCATATTAATAAAGTTAAAGCCAGCGATAAGGATCAGCAGCACGCTTAAACCAACACAGATCATCACCACTTGTTTCGCACCACCCACTTTCATTTCAAACGGCGACTTTGCAGTAAAGTGAAGCTCCGTTAAGGGGTGTAATTGCAGCGATAAGCGACCCTTAAAATCACCGAAATAATATTTCTCAGTCAGTATGCTTTCCAAAGCAATAACATCTGTTTGCGGCGCCAATCTTAAATAAACATAGCTAGAAGTTATATCCGTATTGACTGGATCATGCTCTACAGACACTAGGTTTTTAAAGCCAAAATGCGTGTTTTCAGGTAAATCTGTAAATACTGCACCTACCGTATATTGGCCGTTTTTATGCTGTAGAGTCTCGCCAACCACGTTTGTGCGACCAAAAATACGCTGAGCTTCTGAACTACTCAATGCAATGCTATTCGGTACACTCATGGCGCGACTTAGGCTACCAGCCACCGTTTCCATATCGATAAAATTCTCGATATTTGCAGTTGCGCCATAAAGGTCATTCAGTTTAAAACCTTGATTTTTTACTGTCACATCTACTTCAGCTTCGCGAGTAAACTCCACCATCGTCAGCGCAAAAACCTCTTCAACTTGGCTATATTCAAGTGCTCGAGTGCCATTGATGTAATTAAAAATAGGAACGACCCCAAGCCCTAATTGCGAATAGTCTTGTGCAATTCGATACACACGCTCAGCATGAGGTTGCTGGCTATCGTAAGATAGTTCATTTTTTGCAAACAGTGCGACCAAAATTGCCGCGGCTAAGCCCACACTAAGCCCAAGTACATTTAAAATAAAATGCTGTTTTTGCTGCTTAAAAGCACGCAATGCTGTTATTAGATAATTCACTATCATCGTTATGCCACCTCTGATTTTTGTGGTTGCACCACCGTGTTGGCTTTGTCTAACATCACTTGGCCATCGAGAAGGCGTACAAGTCTATCCGCGTATGACCCCTCTTTTTCTGAGTGCGTTACCATGATCACGGTTGTGCCTTCGCGGTTTAGCTCGCGTAACATCGCCATGACTTCTTCACCGTTTTTGGAGTCCAAGTTACCCGTTGGCTCATCCGCCAAGATCAGTTTAGGGTTAATAACCAACGCTCTTGCAACCGCCACACGCTGCTGCTGACCACCAGAAAGTTGCTGTGGTAGGTGATCGGCACGGTGGTCGATGGCAACGCGTTTTAAAATCTGCTCTACACGCTGCTTACGTTCACTTTTTGAGATATTTTGGTATTGCAGCGGTAGCTCGACATTTTCAAACACAGTCAGCTCATCAATCAGGTTAAAGCTTTGAAATACAAAACCAATAGACGCTTTACGTAGCTGTGAGAGCTGCTTTTCGCTATAGCCCGCAATGTCCGTGCCCGCAAACTCAAACTGCCCAGATGACGGTGAATCCAACATCCCTAGGATGGACAATAAAGTAGACTTACCACACCCAGACGGGCCCATGATGGCGACAAACTCACCTTCATTAACAGTTAGGTTAATATCGTTTAGCGCAGTCGTTTCAACGTCTTGAGTACAAAATATACGGTTTAGGTTAGTTAGTTTTATCATTGTTATATCCTTAGAAATTGAGTTGTTGCGCTTTGTCGAAGTTGCTATAGCTTGAGGTGATCACTTGCTCACCTTGTGATAAGCCATCTAACACTTCGTAATAATCTTGATTCTTTTTACCTAAGCGAATGTCACGACGCTCGGCGGTTTTGCCATCACTTGCCAACACGTATACCCAGTTACCGCCAGAGCTAGTAAAGAAGGCACCGCGTTTTAGCAATAAGGCATTTTCTTTGTTACCGCCAAGCATCAGTTCTACATCTATGCTTTGGCCGCGTTTAATGTCGCTTTGGCCGCTTGGTAATGCCACTTCAACCTGAAATTGTGATTGCGTTACACGGCTATCAATTTTGCTCACCTTGGCACTGACTAAGCCACTGTCTAACATCACATTCACTGCCATATCCGGTTGTACTTGATTTAAATAAAACTCATCAAGGCGGACAACCAACTTGTATTCATTCGGAATGTCAATTTGGCCTAACCTTGCCCCTTTACTCTTTGACTCACCGATTTCAACATCCAGCTCACTCAAGTAACCTGATACCGGCGCTTTGATCAGTAGGTTTTCGAGATTTTGACGGGCAAATTGCAAATTCTTCTGTAACATCTCAGCACTGTCTTCTAGCTGTTCGACTTGTACTTTACGAATGGAATTTTCCTGCGTTTGGCGCTCTAACGTCAGCTCCTTTCGGGCCTTGTAATACTGTAAATCGTCCTCAATTTCAGACAATCTGTCGGTTGCCAGCACGCCTTTTTCAACGAGTGGCTTGGATTGCTTATAACGGCGTTCTAAATGGCTAATTTGTAAGTCAATTTCCAGCAAGTCACGGCGTAAATTAAGGCGACTGGTTTCCATGGTCATTTGGGTGTTTCTTAGGAAGTTAAGCTGCTCTGTTACTTGTGCTTCGCGACTCATCACGTCTAGCTGTAAACTGGTATTGCTCAATCTCACTAATGGCTGACCCGCCTCAACAAACTCACCCTGCTCCACCAAACGCTCTTCTACTTGACCACCCGCGATGGTATCTAAGTAAATCGTGGTTTTTGGTACGACTTGACCACGTAAGCTTAGCGCGTCCACAAACGCCCCTTTGCTTACGGTACTCACCGTAAGGCTACTCAGTGCGAGATTTTGACTACGACCTGAAGAGGCTGTGTTATTGAATGCCAGTGCCGCTGCTGCAATGCTCAGTAGTACACCACCTGCCACCGCTTTCTTAAGATGTTTTTGCAATCCTGAACGCTCTATTTTCTTATCCATAATCACGCCTCTTGTTCTTAGTCGGTTAAATCGTTTTATCGAATATGTATGACTAATATCAAGCACCGTGCCAAGCTTGATTTTATTATAAATTACAAAATGTTAGGCATTTACCCTTATATTCTAAGAATAATAAGTGTCCGGAAATAGAACACATCAAAAATAACAAAGTGTCCATAAATGAACACTTTTCGTAGACGAGATCTAAATGATTGCGGTACGCTAAAAGAAAAATAAAGCGATCAGGATATGAAGCAGGAAGGCACCATATTAATTGTCGACGACAACAGCGATATATTAATTGCAGCAAAGCTTTTGCTAAAAAAGCATTACCAAACCATCATCACCACAGATAGCCCCTTTGATATAGAAGCGCAAATTGCATCACAGCAAATAGATGTGATCTTGCTCGACATGAACTTTAGCCAAGATGCCATTAGTGGCAAAGAGGGCTTCTATTGGTTAAAGAAAATTGTCGAGCAAGACCCAAGCATCGTGGTGTTGTTAATGACCGCCTATGGTGACATTCAACTTGCCGTCGATGCGATAAAAGCAGGCGCCGCCGATTTTATCGCTAAGCCTTGGCAAAACGACCAACTACTCGGTGCGGTTGCCGCCGCATTTGCGCATGCCAAAGACAAACAACAGGTTGGTAAGCTCACTCGTCAGACGCAAGGGTTAAATCAGGCACTCAATCAATCCAGTGGTAGCCATCAATTTGCTTTTTTAGGCCAAAGCTCGGCCATGCAAAAGGTATTTAGTACCATCGAACGCGCGGCACTCACCGATGCCAACATTTTGATCACCGGCGAAAGTGGCACGGGCAAAGAGCTTGCCGCCCACGCCATTCATCAGGCGAGTATGCGTCGCGACAATACCTTTATCAGCCTAGACATGGGTGCTATCTCCGAAAATTTGTTTGAAAGCGAATTGTTTGGTCATAAAAAAGGGGCGTTTACCGATGCGAAAAGCGATAAGGTCGGTCGCTTTGAACTCGCACACGAGGGGAGCTTGTTTTTGGACGAATTGGGCAACCTGCCGATGGGCCAACAAACAACGCTACTTGCAGCGCTACAAAATCGACAAGTCACTCCTGTAGGCGGCAATAAGCCTATTTCAGTGGACATACGGCTTATCTGTGCCACCAACGATAATCTGCAACAAGCGGTTGATGAAGGTCGTTTTAGGCAAGATTTATTATATCGGATCAATACCATAGAGATCCGTCTGCCACCGCTTCGCGAGCGTGTCGATGATATTCCACTGCTCGTAAACTACTACCTTGAACACTTTTGCCACAAGTATAAAAGGCAGCTTGAGGTAAATAGCAGCGACATGCAATGTCTACAAACCTACCCGTGGCCCGGTAATGTCAGAGAGCTCGCACATGCTATCGAACGTGCGGTGATCTTAAGTGAAACCGAGTTTTTGGATATCAGTACCGTGATTGGCACTAATCCCACGGCGGCACAAGCAAGTATGGAAGATACCTCGGACACCAATACACTCACTTTTGAAGGCACTTTCAACCTTGAAGAAATTGAACAACGTACGGTGCGTGCAGCGCTCAAGCATTATCAAGGCAATGTCTCAAACGCAGCCAAAGCGCTCGGGTTAACCCGAGGGGCAATGTATCGTCGCTTAGAAAAGTACGATTTGTAGGAAGAAAAGAAATGACACGCGTTGCTCACCATCCCATCCTTGTTTTTTTCTTTACTATCATTGGTCTAGTAATTTCCAGTGGGCTCTCGCTATATTTGTATATACAAGGTGGCTTTTCGGCAACTTGGCTGTTGATCACCCTTATTACCATCACGTTTATTTCAACCTTATACTTTCAATTTAACAAGCAAAACAAGCACATGGGTTTTGTACTTAAGTCTTTAGCCAATGGCGATAGCTCCTTGGGACTAAGCCAACATCACCCAATGCGGCAACACTTAGAAGAGATCAAAACGCGGATCCAAAGCGCGCGGTTGAGCGCCGAGCAGCAGGCTCACTTTTTACAAACCTTGCTAGTGCATATCGACTTAGCGGTTTTGGTGTTCGACAGCGAGGGGAAGGTTATTGAATCAAACCCAGCGGTAACCCGCCTACTCGGTAAACCCATTAATCACAGCAAAGATTTAGAAGATATCGCACCACTGGTTAATGAATGCGATAAGAGCTTGAAAACGATAGCAAATTGGCAATATGGCGAGCAACAAGATAACTTGTCTATACAAATAACATCAGCGCAGATCCAAGGGCAAATTCGTAAAATTGTCACCTTACAATCCATTCGTGATGCATTACAAAACAAAGAGCAGCAAGCCTATAAACGCCTCACCAAAGTGCTTACGCACGAGGTAGCTAACTCTATTACACCTCTGGCATCCATTGCACAAACCTGTGGGGGACTCTTGCCCGACACATTGAGTTTTGACGATGAAGAAGATAAACAAGACCTCGCCTTAGCGTTGCAAACACTGGCAAAACGCACTGAGTATCTGGGCGCTTTTATCGCCCGTTTTAGAACGGTGAGTAATTTACCCAGCCCAGCGCTGCAACCTGCCCAGCTAGCGCCGCTGGTAGAGGGCATCTATCAGTTACATCAACAAAGCTGTCATCAAGCGAACATAGACTTACAGCTTGATGTTAGCCACTCCCAACTGGTGATGTTAGACACGGCTCAAATTGAGCAAGTACTTATTAACTTAACCAAAAATGCCATAGACGCGGTGCAGCAGCGCAATGAAGAAGACCTGCGAAACACCCGCCAAGTGGTATTAAAGACCGGAGCAAATAACGTAGGCCAGCACTATATAGAAATAAGCGATAATGGGCCCGGCATCGCAGAGCATGTCATTGACATGATTTTCGTGCCGTTTTTTACCACTAAACAACAAGGCTCGGGGATCGGCTTAAGCCTCTCAAGACAAATTATGATTAATCATGGCGGCGACTTAATTTATCTTAGGCGCGAACAAGGCGCATGCTTCAGATGCGTATTTGGTTAGTAATCAACGCAATCTAGGTGAAGCAAAACATATTCGTTTGGTAATATGGGAGCCCTTGTTATTTGAGATCCTTCGTTGTCATTTAGTGCTACATTAAAGCTAAGGTAAAACTATCCAAAAGTGTGTAGTACTTAAATTGGCAGTCATAGTTAGCCGCAATCGTAAAACCACGGCTAATATCGCTCTAAATGATTGAGAATATGAGGAAAAACATCTACATCAGCCTGACGCCCAAAGATACAATCTATATGCGCGTAATTGGGGATCACTTTACGCGTAAACTTAGCCTCACCAAAGGCAAGACAAAGACGTTCATAGGTTTTTTTCGTGCTCTCGGGTAAATAACATTCGTTATCTGCCCCGCTAATAAATAGCGTCGGTACGTTTAACCGGTTGATGTGTGGCATGTAAACGTCCTTGCCATCTGCATCGACCAGTTTTCCTGCGCGACAAATTGCAGCAAGGTGCTCAAGGGTTTGAATATTGGCTTCGGCAAATAGTTCATCAATATGCTCATGCAGCAAATCGGTTAACTGGTCATGACGGTATAAGGAGGCGTACATAAAAGTCACGCGATGGCAGCTGTCATTGTTGCATCGCCCCTGTGCTTCAGCGAGCGCGTACAAGCCTAACGCCTTATCATACAAAGAGGCAAGCCCATTGCTCTGCTGTGGTACTCGCGCCGTTAGCGAGTCTACGCCCAGCCTTTCTAAAAATGAGGGGAGATGTAAACCTGTCTTCATTTTCGTTGCCATCGGCACCACCACGTCCGCCGCAATTTGTGATGCAACAACACTTCGAACCCCTGAAAGGCCGCTAAGCATAGACATAAAGAAGGTCGTAGCACCATAACAATGCACCACCGCCTGGATACTATCTGCTCCCGTGATGGTTCGGATCTTGTTCACTGCAGCAGGGTAATCGTATTTCGCTACCTGATCGCCATTTGATTGCTTTGCGGCAGCAGGCAACAAAATACTGACTCGATAATCCAATAGCCACACGTCATATTGGTTAGCGACTAGGTACTCGACTAAGTTGGTATCTATCATATCGGTGGAAAAGATACTCGAAGCAACTCCCAGCCCATGCACTAATATAACCGGGCCCTTGTCACCGCCACGATAACGAGTCAGCGATAGCTGCACATGATCAGCTGTATCAAACAAGTATACTTCAGGTGTTGGAGCCCTTAGCGGCCGCTTTTTGCGCACCAATTCACCACTGTGCGTTTTTTCTTGGTAAAAAATACTGCCGTAACTTTGATATAGAGTGCCCGCAAAAAATTGCCCAAAGCGTGCGATGGCTTTTAAGCGAGCCGCTTTACTCTCGGCATGACTTACACGAATAGTGGCAAGCTGCGTCACAAAATCAATCGGCGCTATCTTCATAATACCGTGACCACATACGGCCCCTTGAGTATCTTCTCCTTCATGAATATCAACAAATAAGGTTGTAGTATCATCCCAAAGATCGAGAGAGTGAGGGTCGTCTTTGATTAACTTAAAGGCATTAAAGAAGTACTGCTTGCCATCCTCCGCCATTAAATTCATTTTATAGATCATCTTCCGAGTATTTGGAGGAAAGGCCTGACGCTCAAACAAACGAAACTCACCATTGCGAACGATCAGTGGTTTATCAGAAAGCACATTACACTCAACGCGACCCGAAATATGCGCTTTATGTTGTGGGTCGGTCAACATCACCTCTAGATCCATCGAGGTGACCGTCAATACAAAAGACAGCGTTTGGTTTGTTTCTTGGCCCAGCTGATAGGCAGCCAAGTAGGTTTGTAAAGAGGTAGTGCTTGGCTCTACCACGCGGCTAAAATAGCCCTGCATTCGCTCTGTAAACGCCAACCCTGTTGTAGTCGGCTCAGCGGTACGGGAGCGGCTTGACGGCAATTGATAGTCAATTTGCCAATCACGGTCCTTGGCGATAAGCGCACAGCAGCGCTCTGTCAATGCACTTATCGTAAGCAGCGGATTGACCGCAAGCGACGTTGGAATGATGGCACCATCTGACACATAGAGCGAGTCGTAACAGGCATCACTCTCTCCCGTAAACACTTGCCCTTTATGATTCACCACCCCTTCGGAACCCGTCTCAGCAAGCCGACAGCCACCTAAAGGATGAACTGTAACCAAGCGATTATTCAACCACGGTGACCAAATTGGGTTTTTAACATAGGTGCCACCGAGCGCTGCTGTCGCTTGAAGCAGCTTTTCACTCGCATGATGAAAATTAGGCTGAGCTCCTAACTCAGGCCAACGGATGTTCAACTCGTCTTGCTCTAAAGTTATGACACCTTGGCTATCGTCATGGCTCATTACTAAGTAGGTCTGAGTATGTTTTACCGCACCATGATAAGCGCCTCGCCATTGGCTTTGCCATACTCTCGCTTGCTCCTCCAAAGCGTCATAAAAACCATGATCCGTGTCGAGTCCAACTACACCCGCTGCACTTGCAAGCGCAGTTGGTAACACTCCTGCCATGGCGCCAGGTAAACTACCCTCTTCAATAATCATTTGTTGCGCGCGTTCGCTCGCTTCACGGAGATCGATTGCACTGGTGATACAAGGTCCTGTAGGCGCTTTGCCTTCTGGTTCTAGATTGCCAACCCCAACACCACCGATTTCGCTGTCGCAGTTATAGCCAAAACCCAACATATCGCCATTACCGGTAAAATGCTGACCAAGTTGCGAAGAGATAGCCAAACCGCGACTTTGGCTACGCAATAAAATTTCATTACTACCCAGCGTGCCAGCGGCCAAGAGCACAATATCCGCCTCAACAAATAACGGGGCTGCAGAAAAGCATTCTGCGCCGGTTCCCATGTCTTGGTAAAACACCCGCCAACCAGAGTCGATTTTCTCAAGGTAGCGCACACGGGCCTGACAATAAATTTCTGCGCCATGATTCCAAGCATCCGGTAAGTAATTCATTCGGGTGGTATTTTTGGCATTGAAATTACAACCAGACACACAGTCTCCGCAGTTATTACATGCTTGCTGCTCAACACCCACATGGTTGATGCCACCTTCTGGGGTCGCAAAACATACATTGATTGGTACTTTATTAAAGGGGGCTTCTAATGCATTTGCCGACTGCTGGTGAGCCTTAAGTTTATTCAAAGTTGGGTAATGTTCAGGGTATAAGGCAGGCTTCAGCATCTCTCGAGCCCGCGAGAACCCCTCTTCCAACAAACCATCCTCATCATCTCTAATCGCGTGTGGCCATACTGGATCTCTCAGTACTGCATCTACTGGGGACAAAGCAACATTGGCATTGATAAGAGAGGTACCACCTAAGCCACAACCGACGACGACATTCTGTTCACGGTGCATATGAATATCAAATAATCCCAAATGAGAGCCCTTGTGCCCTGTTTGGCTATTAAACTGCAACTCACCAGCGGCCTCCAACTCGGTATCCGGAAATTCTCCCGTTAAAAACTCGCGCCCTCGCTCAAGTAGGCAGACTGATTTTCCGGCTCTCGCCATGCGTGACGCAGCGATAGAGCCACCATAACCACTACCAATAACAAGTACATCGTAATGCGGCTGAATTGCCGCCAGAGGTGAAGAAATTGGTTTCATTTGCTTGATTCCCTCTTCTTATTTTCGCTCACCACCTTGCCCGTGGCGATGCTATCCGTGAAGTATCCTCCATCGGAGGCATACTGACCCTAGCAATAAGAGTAGAGCATTTATTGCACAATCGCGCAGTACACTGGTTAAATAATCCGGAGGATCAGCGGCAACAATAACAAACACCCCACCCCCCAAAGAATTTTATTGTTTGTCAGCAAGGCTGCGCGATACCCCATCATCAACCCAAGGGAGTCCAGCTTTGGCACCAGCCAAAACAACAATCCAGAAAATAGCAGTGTTCCTGTGATCACCAACAGGCTCTCAGGCACACCACCGAGTTGATAACGGCTCAGCCAGAGCGCCAAGGCAATAATCACGCTTTGATGCCAGAGATAAATGGGAAACACCGCTTTATTGAGCCCCGTAAGCAGTGGATGAGGACGGTTAAGATAACGCGCCGCTAATGCTAATATCAACAACACTGCGCACACACGCTGTAACACCAACACAAAACTCCCACCCCAAGTAATGAAGGTAGTGCGCGTGTCTTGCTGCAACCAGTAAAAATGATATAAAAGCAAAATAATCATGGCGTTGACGGCACAAACCCACAGCAGCACTTTACCTTGTCGAGCAAGCCAAGCCCAAAACCGATTATGCTTAGCAAGCAGATAACCTGCGAGCAGAAAAACAAACCCCTGAAATTCTCTTTTGCTATCACCTTCCAATGCCAACTGAGCCCAGAGTAAGCTTGCAAAAGCCAGCACGCTTAGTAGATAAGTTGACCAGCGCAAAGTGATACAATGCCGGAGCATTACTTGAAGCTTAGAATTAAAGACGATATGCAGTACAGCAAGGAGCAAAGTAAAACGCCATAATTCTCGCAAATACCACAAGTGATTGACATCGACATGGGGCCAAATACCGCTTTGATATTGACTAAATAAAGGGCTGTTAAAATCAATAAACTGTTTGTAAAAATCAACATACCCGAGCGTTAATCCAGCATTTTGCTGCATTTCTACGTACAGTTGCACTGGCACAACAACCCATATGCCAAATAATAGTGGGAGCAATAACAAAGGAGTACGAAAGAGCATGGCTGTGCATGCTCCTTGTTTATCAAAAATATATCTAAGCGCAACTCCCGAGATAAACCAGATAAGCAACATGCGCCATGGTGAGATCAGTAACATCAGATATTCTAGCCAAACCGAAGTATAAGCACTTTTGTAGTGAAAACCCCAGTTAGGTACATATAACATAGCGGTGTGATAAAAAATGAGTATTGTAAATGCAATAACACGCAGCCAGTCTAGCTCTACTCGCCGATTTAAATGATCCATGTTATTTTCTTTTTGAAAGTAAACTTACCCCTACAGTGCGCCAATACAGCGTACAAACAAACGAATTTTGCTTAAATAACAATAGCTAGGGATAAACCGTGGAATAGAGGGATAAAATAAGTGACCGCTTTGCATCCAGTTGCTAGAGTAAAAGAAAAACTCAAACCATGATGTTTTCACGTACCTTTATTCAGCAATACCACCCTTTGATGGCAATGGCATTACTCGCCCTCTTTCTGGCGATTAATAACACCTTAAATGCCATTACTCTGATCATGGATGCCAACCGAGATGCGCAGCTCGATTTTGCGCTGTGGGAGCCTTTCGTGTGGGAATATACCAGTGCAGCTGCCAGCTTAGCCTTAATTCCCGTCATATCTTGGTATTTAAACGCATTTCCTTGGCAGTGGCATAAACCTGTTAACGTCGCTTTTAGCTTTTTTATGGCCTCACTGTTATTTTGTTTTGGCCATGTTGGCATCATGGTGTTATTACGTGAAACGATTTATTTTAGTTTGCAACTAGATTACAACTTTCACCTTTCTTGGTTTGAACTTATCTATGAATATCAAAAAGATGCATGGAGTTTGGTGTTCTTTATTGCACTCATAAAAGGTTATCAATTTAGTGTCTCCCATATGCTTGGTGAAGCATCTCCGATAAAACAAGAAAGCGATGAAGGTGAAACACTCCACAAACCTATTCATCACTTATTGGTACGTAAGCTTGGTAAAGAATTTATCGTTAAAGTTGAAGAGGTTGAGTGGTTACAGTCGTCTGGAAATTACGTCAACCTACACGTAAATGGCCGCATTTATCCGCTACGCTCGACGCTTGCTACTTTATGTCAGCGCTTAGACCCCGTTGGCTTCGTGCGTATTCATCGCTCTTTTGCTATTAATGTGTCTAAAGTGGTAAGTATTACGCCGCTCGCCAGCGGTGACAGTGAAATCGCATTGCAAAGTGGGAAAGTATTAACGCTCTCGCGAACCTATAAAACACAATTTAAGCACCAACTACGCCTTGAATAAATGGGCAATACACGATCAGTGAGTAATCGCGTGTTATTGCGTTAATCCCATTAATCAATGATAAATGCTGTAACGCTAAAGTTCATTTTGTATCCATTTCATCGCTCTACACTACACAGCCGCAACAGGTAAGGTGCCTATTTTTGCATTTGCACCGAATTTATATACAATCTTATGCGGTTCAGATGCCTCATTGGACTGCATAATAAAAGGATAATAAAAAAGGCTCTATGAAAAACCTCATCACTCCATTACTCGCAGCAATCCTGCTCCTAAATGGCTGTAGCCAAATACAGCAACCTCAACAGGATGAACCAACGCCAGATAACTCCGTGCAAACTGGTGTAAATAAGCCAAGAGAGACAGTTAAAAACGAAGCTAAAACGGTGGTTAAAACACCATATGATCCGCTCGCAACTGATGATTTATGGCTCCGCATTAAAGATCAGCTCAGCTTTGCCGATTCCGACGATAAGCGTGTAAAACAACGGATTGATTGGTATCTCAGGCATCCAAACTATATGGATACCATCAGTGAACGTGCAGCGCCGCTACTTTATTACTTAGTAGAAGAAGTCGAAAAGCGCGATATGCCAATAGAGCTTGCATTGATGCCGCTAATTGAAAGCGACTTTAATACCCAGGCCTACTCTCACAAGCATGCTTCGGGTTTGTGGCAACTCACACCGCTGATTGCAAAACATTATGATGCCAAGATCAACGCTTGGTATGACGGTCGCCAAGATATCGTAGACTCGACCCGTGTCGCATTGGACTTTTTGCAATACCTCCACAAACGTTTTGATGGTGATTGGTATCATGCCATTGCCGCCTATAACACAGGTGAAGGTAGAGTGCTTGCAGCCATTGAACGAAATAAAAAAGCAGGTAAACCAACTGACTTTTTCCATTTGAAGCTACCGCGCCAAACAAGTCACTACGTACCAAAGCTACTTGCGGCATCACAACTGCTAAAGCATGACTTAATGAAGTTTCCTAAGATCCCTAATCGTTCGTTAATCAGCGTTATTAAACTCGAACAACAAGCTATTTTATCTGATCTTAAAGGTTGGAAAGAAGTCGAGGTATTAAATCCAGGCTATGCACGTTTTCCTGCATTACTCGGCGGCCCTGAGCATATTGTCATCCCTACAGCGCGCGTGTCAGAGTGGCAAACCATGCTCACACACTTACCAAAAATGCCCGCGGATACATGGCAACATTATACTATTCGACGTGGAGACTCTCTTAGCACCATTGCAAAGCGCTACTCGCTAACTGTCGCCGAATTAAAAGCCTTTAATCAATTAAAGAGTGACCGTATTCGTGCAGGAAAAAAGCTAATTTTGCCCATTTTGGCAGACAAACAACTGGACTATCAGATCAAACACGGCGATAGTTTATGGCGCATTGCGAAACAATTTAATGTCAGTGTCGCTAAGCTAAAGCAATGGAATCAGCTTTCGACAGATAGACTTAAAATTGGCGATACGTTACTCGTATTTCTGTCGCCCTAGGGCGTAATATCAGTTGGATAAATATGTCAGAACATAATAATAACTCACACTCTGAAGATTTGACCGAAGAGAAACGCACTGAGCGCCTAAACCCATCTCCACATAATTCGAGACAAGCGAGAGGGACATTTAAACTCTCTCGCTCTAAAATGAACACCATTTTAGCCCTGTGTGCGATGTTTATTTCCGCAGCGTCGTTTTACGCCACCTACCTGCAAGCAAAGGCTGCTCAGGAGCAAGTTTCCGCAGCCGAAAAGCAGCTAAAAACTGAAACCTGGCCATGGCTACAATTCAGCTATAGCAACTTTGATTTAGACTCCACTCAAGCAACGATTAGAGTCGATATTCGCAATTCAGGAACCGGACCTGCCATAATCCACTACATTAAGTACGAGTTTGATGGCGAAAATTACTTTGATGTTACCGAACTGATGGACGCTTGTTGTAACCTTAACGCCTATCAAGCAGCGCTTAGTGATGCTCAAGACGAAGAATCAAATATCAATTATCTAAAAAAGTTTGGTTGGTATGTTTCCAGTGCACCACAGAAGATATTGCTGGCAGATGGCGACACCTTCAACATTTTCACCATGCCAAAAAGCAATTTTAATCGCGGGTTATGGGATAAAATCGATGCCCACAAATCGGTTTTTAAGGCAGAGGCCTGCTACTGTTCTATACTAAAACAGTGCTATACCACGAACGAAAAAGCAGTGATCACTGAGGTACCTAGTTGTTCAACGACACCGATAAATTCTACCAAAGAGTAATACAGCACTTATTGCAATTTGAGGGTGAGGTACTGCACTTGTACTTAGATGTGAATGCCAATCCGACGATTGGTGTTGGTTTTCATATGCAAAGTGTTGAACAATTTTGCCAATTACCGATGCGAGATAGGCGCTCCAAACGCTCTGCCACCCTACAACAAAAGCGCGATGAATACCGTAATATTAAGGGCAAACCCAGCGGCTACAAGGCTTCTTGGTATGCGCAATATACCGAGCTTACCTTGCCACCAAAAGCGTCTAAAAAATACCTTGTAGAGCAAATCAAAGAGTTTGAACAGTACCTCATTCATTTTCTTGCCAAGCAAGAAACTGGCAGCATTCCTTATCAGCTATTACCGACGCCCGCTAAGATTGCGCTATTGGATATGGCTTATAACCTTGGTACCAGTAAGTTATTTTTGGCCTTTCCTAATTTAATTAAAGCCGTCAGCGCACAAGATTGGCACAACGCAAGTAAAGAGTGTAGCCGTCTACATATTAGCCCAGCACGAAACGAAGCCACCAAAAAGCTATTCCTCAAGTGCGAGAAATACAAACGCTATCAACTGACTTGGTTTGAAACTTTGGTTAAAAAGCTAAAGCGTTGGCTACATAGCTAACAAACAATTATAACGATTGGCAAACTGAGTTGTTATCCCTCTATAACATATAAACATAATGCACTAATATTATTGAATAAATTTTATTTTCTTGGTTTTTGAACTTGTGAGTTTTTATGCTAACTTGACCAAGTCGCATCTAGGATATGTTGGTTTATTGAGTGAGTCTCTGGCGAATACGGATGGCAGTCATAACTACACCTCTTGTATTTCCAGCAAGACCTCTCTGTCATGACGCTCTAGTCGCTACAGATACAGTTATAGTCTGGTAACAGACCAAGTTAATGGCGCTGGATTTGTAGCTGCTTTTCTAGTTGGCGCAGCTTTGGGTGGATTAGCGAAGAAGCTTTACAATAAATACGCTTCACCTATCGGTCAGCTCCGTGTTCTGGATCTGACCTACTTAGTAGGACACGAAATCATGTTTGAGTTTATTGAGTCTCTGTTACCTGTGTTTTTCGTTTTTATTTACGTAGTACTGCAAGAGAGATGGAAGGAAAAGTGCGACTTACCTTTAAAACAGCATATTTTAATTGTGCTCGCAAAGATAACAATATGCCTAGTTTCTGTTGTGTCATTGGTGTTTATTTTTGGCAGTTGGCTTGGTGCTAGTGAAATACAAATGCTACCAATTGTTGCTATCGGATTCGGCTGCGCCTATGGATTAGCCTGTTATTTACTCGAACCCTTTTACTCTAAGAAAAGCTAAGGCCTGCTACAAACGGGCATAACAGGGGATGTATCAAACATTAGTTCTCAATAAAGCTTTGAAGAATATAGGAACTAAACTGAATGAAGTACATTGCATTATTACTATTATTAGCAACTAACCTCTCGTTATATCTTTATAACGGCGTGCCAAATTATATCTTTGTCTTGCTATTTAGCTGTTTACTTAGCAGTACACTCTATTCTATTTGGAAAAAGCATTCAAAATAGACATTTCAGCTCAAGAAGAAAGACGCTATTGGCTCATAAATCAGGCCATTTTCATTGCGGTGAGAGTGGTATAAGTAGAACTTCTTTACCGTGAGTGAGAAAGGTGCAATTGGCTTATCGATAGTCGGTTCTGGCTTACAATTTCGAAATAGCGTGATATGTGGTGAGAATGGATGCGGGTTGTGATAGAGGTCGCATTTTTCTCCAAAAGCACGCAATGGATTGGCTAAATCAAGCAAAGCTTGTGGTTTTTGTTCGGGCTTTAAGTAAAAAATGCCATTGTGCTGCCAGTAGCCATAGTCACCAAAGGTGAGTGTAAATTTAGGCACCGATAAACTACTAGCAAAATCACAAAGCTCAGCTACTTGTGACTCCTCCACCATAGCAAGAAACGCCAGTGTAAGATGCCAATTATTCGGCTGAGTATTGGCTTTACTCGCGCTCACACTATCCACCAGCCATTGGCCAATATGCGCTCGAGTGTCGTCATCCATGCCAATACCAAAAAATAATCGTTTTTGCATCTTACACCTATATTGATAATCTAAGGTTTAACTAACCGCTTACCTACTAAAGTTAGCATAACCCCAGCGGAGAGACACAATAAGCCAACAAATTGCAGCCAGGCGTTTTCTACACGCTCACTAAATTTAGGGCCTTGAAAACAATAATGCCTTCTACCATCGGTTACCGATTCGGTATAAGCGCTCCCTTTATAGTCTGAAAAAAATACCGTTTTTTTGTCTAAACGTTTCGCCATGGCAAGCTTAACTTGCTCCACAAATCCAATATCGCTATTCCTACTATGAGGGACAAGGAGAAAGCGCCACTTTCTATATAACTCAACGGGCTCACCGGCTTGCAATACACCTTGAGATTCATATTCAAACAGTTTTTCACTAAAAAATATCTGTTTGTAGCCACTCCAAAATAACCCGACACCGAGAGATACTAGCAAAATAGCTAATATCGCAAGTTGCTTATATTGCTTTTGTTTTGATTGTTGATGTTGCTTATACCAATATTCGATGTCCGGTATTTGGCTTAGTTCTTCACGCTTTCCTTGTGTTGAAAGGGTTTGCATACACTCATCTAAGGATAAATTCAGCGCCGTCAGTAACTTTCTAAATACCTCGTTAGAAGGCACGGATTTGTCGTTTTCTAGTTTAGATAAATAGCTTTGCTCAACACACATTTGCTCAGCTAGCTGGGGTTGGCTTAAGCCTTTTTGTGTGCGGATCTGTTTAATAAAGTGTCCTAGTGTCATCACCGTCATCCTCGTTTATTGTTGTTGCGACCCGGCACATTCTTGGCAATTCTTTGATAAATACCAAGTTGAATATTTAGGAATAAGCATGAATATCATAGCATTACGAAATATTCACTGTTTGAATTGAAGTTTTGATTAAAAAGCACAATAAACAGGCTCACGTCCAGATCAATACAATGCCTTTTGGTGCAGCCGTGCGCGAAACTCACTGGGCGTACACGCCTTCAATGCTTGAAAACGACGATTAAAATTAGAAATATTATTAAAACCACATTGATCCGATATCACACTAATGGGAGAGGCAGAGCTAATTAATAGTTTACAGGCCTTGGCAATACGCAGCTGATTGATAAATTCCGTCACAGTTCGCTCCGTGCGCTTTTTAAAGAAACGGTGAAAGTGATTGGTGCTCATGTGCACTTGCTGTGCAAGCTCATCGGCGCTTAATTTGTCGGTGTAATTATCATAGATATAGGCAATAACCCGGTCGAACTTGTCTTTCGCGGGGTCATGGCGGGCGTCAAAGCGAAAGCCGTTACTGGCTAAATGTTGATAGTTCGATGTCGTCATCCGCGTTAACATTTCAAGCAAAAGCACAAAGCGCATTAACGGCTCGGCATCCGCGATTTGCTCAAACCACTTTTTCGCTTGCCGTGCGACTTCCACAGGAAATTTGACGCCTCGGCGCGCTGCATTTAACAATTCAGATAAGCCGTGTAATTCAGGATGCTGAGCCACTAAAGATTCCAACCAGTGCGCAGGTATTTGTGCAACATGGACAACGTGAGCGGAGTGATCCGGATTCGGTTTTGACTGCCAAGTATGTGGTAAGTCAGGGCCTAGGATAACCAAATCTAAGTCTTCGTAAGGGGCGATATGATCACCCACGTGACATACACCGACACTGTTGAGCGTCAAACAGATCTCATATTCCGGATGATAGTGCCAATTAAAGGGAATTTCGGGCAATTGATACAGGCAATAACGCCATGAACATCCAGGAGATGGTAGTACTTTCTCGTACATCGCGCGCATAGCAATTTCCTTTTACATTAATAAACTTATTTAAAATCGGCATGTTATAAACTTTAAAACAACTACTCGTTACACCTAGTTGCATATCATGCAAATTCAATCACCAACCAATATTAATCTATCGAAATATAGCGACAGCCTGAAGTGCAGTGAAGTATTTTTGTCAAATTACTCTCATTTAAGCGTGAAAAGTATCATTAGTAGATAGAAATATACCGCTTAAAAAACACCCAAGGCGATACCCTAGCTTCTGCCAACAACAAATAGGAACAATGGGCAGAACAATGAAAACAACTAAGTTGAAGCAATTTAAATTGAATAAACTTGCCGCCATCGTGACAGCAAGTACCTTATCACCCCTTTTACTCACCGCTGCACCATCAGCATTAGCCGAAGAACAAAGCGCAAAAGAAAATGTCGAAGTAATTGAAGTAAGAGGCATTCGCCGCTCGCTTGAAGCTTCAATGAACACCAAGCGCTTTGCAGATGGTATTGTTGATGCTATCACCTCGGAAGATATTGGTAAGTTTCCCGACAAAAACATTGGTGATGCGCTACAGCGTATTTCTGGGGTTACAGTCGACCGTAAATATGGTGAAGTAAGTGGTGTTACAATCCGTGGTACCGCGCCCGAGCAATCGCGCATCTTATTGAATGGCCAATCGGTCGCCAGTACCGATTGGTATGATTTGGGTCCATCGACGCGTACTTTTAACATGGAGCTGTTATCAGCAGAGCAAGTTTCGGCAGTTAACGTCTACAAAACGCCTGAAGCAAACCTTGAAGAAGGTGCGCTGGGTGGTACAGTGAATCTTGTCACGCGTAAACCACTGGACTTAGATGCACACACTTACATGGTGTCGGCAGAAATGGGCCGCTCTACCTTGTATGATGAAAATGACTTAAGCGGATCGTTTTTAGGTAGTTGGAAGAGTGACGATGAAAAATTTGGTGTGCTCGCAGCATATTCTGTTGAGAACCTGACTTCAGGCCGTCACGTTATTGAGTCCATTGGTGGCTACTATGAATATTTTGCGGCGGATCAAGACACGGGACAAGCATCTACAGTGGGCGCTTGGGCTATCGGCTCGCAAGCATTCAGAGCTGAGCGCGAGCGCACCAGCGCGCAACTTACCGCGCAATTTGCACCAAGCGATAACACCGAGTTTACAGTAGACTACTTTCGCTTTGAGTTTGACAATCCACATGTAAACCATAACTTTCTTACCGTAAGTGCCCGTGGTGCAGGTGCTGTTGATGTACAAAACAACGCAGCGGGCGGTACACAGCGTGCGCGTATTTTGCCAGCTTACGCGAACATTATATACAACCCTACTGTTCGTAACGCCGTAAATATGGAAGTCGATGCCTTAAACCTTAGTGGTAAATACGTCGGTGATACTTTCGAGGTAAGCGGTGTTATTGGTCGATCTACATCTGATGGTGGTACACAGTTTGGTTCCTCAAGTTGGTGGATCCCGGCAACGGATGAGGGTGGAAAAATTGGAGATCCTGCCTTCCCTAATGGTCAAAATAGTACTGATGGTGGCTTTACTTACGATGCCACAGGTCCTTATCAAATTTGGTTTGACTCGCTAGACCCAACCGATGCCTCACAGCTCAAATTTGCTCAGGAATCAAACTTCCAAACTACGGTTCAAGAGCATGAAGTGAGTTATGCGCAAGCCGATATCAAGTGGATGCTAGAGCATGATTACTTCAAGAACATCAAAGCGGGTGTGAAAATCAATAAAAACGAATTTGCACGTATCGCAATACAAAGAAATCCAGCGGATGTTGTTGGTTTTGTCCCTGATGGTAATAGTTTAGCTAACTGGAGTGATGGTATTTTTACCAATCTACATTCGCAAACGGGCGGACATATTCTTAGTTCATACGCCAAGCTCGATGAAGATAAGTGGTGGGATTTTATCACTGGCAAATATGAGGCGGGTGAACTAATTGAGCAGCAAGACCTAGGTAAAACCTACAATGTCGAAGAAGATATGCTCGCTATCTATGTGCAAAGTGAATTCAGCGGTGAAAACTTCCGCGGTAATATCGGCTTACGCTATGTGGATACAGAACAACAGTCCAGCGGCTATGTTGATAACACGGCCTTCGATGAAACGGTTGACTACGACAACTGGCTACCGAGCATCAACTTCGCTTATGACTACAGCGACGATATTATCATCCGTGCGGCCGCATCTAGCGTTATGTCTCGAGTTAATTATAACGACTTAAAACCAGGTCTAGCGATTGATGCCAACTTTGGTTCTGCCACCGGTGGTAACCCGAATCTTAAACCATATGAAGCTGACCAAGCAGATATTGGTGTCGAATATTACTTTACCGAAGCTTCCTTGTTCTCAGCAGCCGTTTTTGTGAAGAAAATTGACAACGTTGTCTTTTCTACTGAAGCGATTGAATATGTAGACGGATGCGGTACCGACCCTTCTAAGTATGATCAATGCCGAGTCACACGCCCACGTAGTAACGGAGACGGTGACGTAACAGGGATAGAACTGCAGCTTCAACATAGCTTTGATAATGGCTTTGGCTTTATTACTAACTACACCTACGTGGATAGTGAAACCACCACACCAGATAATGCAAAAGAAATGGTGCCGGGAGTATCTGAAAACTCATTCAATGGCTCGCTATTTTTCGAAAACGAGCAATTTAGTGCACGTATCGCTTATAACTGGCGTAGTGAATGGATTGGCGTCGGTGCAGCACAAGCGGTGCGCAACGATAGCTACCAACAATGGGATGCATCTTTGGTGTGGCATGCAATGGAAAATCTGGATGTCAGCTTAGAGGGTGTAAACCTGACCAATGAGGTTATTCAATCTTACGACACCAACTACAACTTAACGCAGAACACCATTGAATTTGGTACGCGTTATTACCTTGGCGTCAGCTATAAGTTCTAACCTCGGAGCCCCAGTCGCTTGCGGCTGGGGTCATTTGCCTATGAAAACTCATTTGCCTATGAAAACAATACAGTCACTCACCATCCTTGGTGGCGGTACCGCAGGTTGGATGTGCGCAGCCTACCTTGCTAAGCATCAACCCAATTTATCGGTCACGGTGATTGAGTCATCGAGTATTGGCAGAATTGGCGTTGGCGAAGGCTCAACGCCACATTTGCAGCTTTTTATGCAAAGCCTTGGTGTGAAAGAACGCGATTGGATGCCCGCATGCCAAGCAAGCTATAAAACCGGGATCTATTTTGATAACTGGAATGGCGACAATGGCAGCTATTTCCATCCCTTCTTCTCTGAAATGGATGCAAAAACAGCGGAAGTTTACTTTGTCAACGCCAACGCCAGACGTCGTGGTAGCGAATATATAGATAAGCCCGAACATTACTTCTTAGCCGCAGTGCTGGCCGACAAGCAACAAGCACCTCAGCCACAGCGTCCATTACCAAGGGCGCTTGAGTACGGCTATCACTTTGATGCGCAAAAACTCGCGGATTGGTTAAGGGCATATAGCTTAGCGCGAGGCGTAAAACATATTCAAAGTACGGTAAGTAGCGTACAGCATCACGCCAAAGAAATTATTGCACTGACACTTGAGTCAGGTGAGCAGGTGAAAAGCGATTTTTACGTCGATGCCTCAGGGTTTAACGCCCTACTGATAGAGAAAACGCTCGAAGTGCCCTTTATTTCCTTTGCAGATCAGTTACTCAATGATTCAGCTGTCGCGATTGCCGGCGCTAAAATCAACCCGCTACCTTCAAGTACTTCTGCTATCGCGATGCCGTGCGGCTGGCGCTGGCAGATCCCGCTACAAGGCAGAACCGGACATGGTTACGTGTACAGCAGCGCACATACCACTCCCGAAGAGGCTGAGGCTCAACTGCGCCAAGCCGCGCAACTCGATAAAGGACAAGCCAAACATCTCACCATGAAAGTGGGCATGATGGCGCGCAGTATTGAAGGCAATGTGTTTGCTATTGGCCTCGCACAGAGCTTTATTGAACCACTCGAAGCCACTGCGCTGATGGTCACAGGTTATAGCATTGAGTTATTAAATAGGCTGCTTTCGCAACAGCTCGAGGCACAAACCATCAATCAACAACTGTCAGAGCTGGTGCTCGGTATTAAAGAGTATGTACTGGCACATTACGCCACCAGCAAGCGCGCAGATTCACCGTATTGGCAAGATGCGAAAATCGCAGCACTGAGCTTAAACGAGCTCGATGAGCTGCTCACACACTGGCGTAGCGGTGGTGATTTTGACGCTTGGCTCAACCAACACAGGATGCACTCACCCTATATTCGTCCCAGTTGGTATTGCTTACTTGGCGGCATGGATCATCGCGATAGCACCTGCCAAATGCCCTTTGATCAAGCACCACAGCATATCGAACAAGCGGCCAAGGCCTATCTAACGAAGCTTAGTGATGAGCATTTTACTGCCCATACAACAGCACTGGAACAATTACAGCGAGCACAAGCGTTTCGTGCATAACCCAATTGCGGGTGGTGGTGAGATTCCCCTTGATCTTTTTGTTTGTCTGCCCACAAGCGAGATCGCCACGCCATCACCCGCTCTCTAATGAAGGTGGAAATACAACATGAAAAAAAGCTACCTAGTGATTGCCTTAGTATTGGCAACCTTTTTTACGGTGTCCTTTATCACCAATATTTTAGGCGCGATTTTTCCAGCATTAATAGAAAGTTACAGCATAGGTCTAACGCTTGCGGGGTTTTTCCCGTTCGCCTTTTTTATCGCTTACGGTGTGATGTCTATTCCAGCGGGACTGCTAGTTCAGCGTTTTGGAGAAAAAACCGTTATGCAGCTCGCATTTACCCTTGCTGCAATTGGTGCAACGACCTTTGTGCTAATGCCAACGTTTGCCATTGCCATGGTTGCGTTGTTTATGCTCGGCTGTGCCATGGCATTACTGCAAGTGGCTATCAATCCACTATTACGCGCTAGCGGTGGTTCAGAACACTTTGCCGTGCTTTCGGTGTTTGCGCAGTTGATGTTTGGTGCTGCCGCAACACTCGCGCCTTTGGTGTATAGCAAACTACAGTCTCAAGTCACCACCGCAGAGGGATTTGGCGGAGCGCTGTCTGGTGTTATCCCAGCAGATAAAACCTGGCTAAGTATCTATGCGGTATTCGCAATCCTAAGCGTCGTGATGCTATTACTCTCGCAATTTACGCCATTTAGCGCGGTACCCGAGCAGAAAAAGCAGCAGCTGAGCTGGTCACAAAGTATCGGCTTTTTTAAAGATAGAACCGTATTGAAATTTTTTGCCGCCATCGCCGCTTATGTTGCGCTAGAACAAGGTGTCGCAAACCTTATTTCCGTGTTTTTGCAGCAATATCATGGCTTAGACCCAACCATCGAAGGCGCAAAAGTGGTGAGCGAATTCTGGTTATGCCTAACCTTAGGCTGTTTACTTGGACTGGCACTACTTAAACTCATTGATGCGCAAAAGCTTCTGATTTTATTCAGCTCCGGCGCCGCTATCGCGCTCCTAAGTGCGTTATTCGGTAGCACTACGGTGGCGCTTATTGCTTTTCCAATTGTGGGATTCTTCCTCTCCATTATGTGGTCGGTCATCTTTGCTCTGGCATTAAATTCATTCAAAACCGGCCATGGCGCAATCACAGGGATTTTATGTACCGGGATCATTGGCGGTGCTTTTATGTCTCCCATCATAGGTTTTGCGGCTGAATTGAGTAACAACTTACAACTTGCTGCCCTGCTGTTACTACTGCCACTTAGCTATATTCTGAGTGTTGGTGTATGGGCTAATCCTTTGATTAAAAATAAAACTTTTGGCAATAGTCAAAAGACGCTGTCTCAACCTCTAAATGAAAATAGTTAAATTACGATGAATCACTCTTTGTTATGTATTGACTTGGGAGGCACCAAAGCGCTTGTGGCTTCGGTTGCCCACACTCAGATCGAGCAGGTACGCCAATATGCGGTGCCTAGTCAGGCCAACTTGAACCAAGTTAATGCCTTTGTTATTCGTTTAATCGAAGAAAACCTAACGGCCGAAACAACCGGTATTGCGATTGGCGTACCAAGCACACTGGATGTGTGCAGCGGCACCGTGCTGACAACACAAAATATTCCTCATTGGCAAAATGTGCCTCTGAAACGGTTGTTAGAACAGCACTTTTCATTGCCCGTTGTTGTCCATAATGACGCAAACTGCTTTGCATTTGGTGAATACTTATATGGTGGCTACCATGCCAACAACCTAATTGGCGTATGCCTTGGCACAGGTATTGGTGCCGGTTTTGTGTTTAACGGTAATTTATATACGGGTAACCATAGTGCTGCAGGAGAGCTAGGCAACTTAAGCTATCTTGATGGAATTATTGAAGATTATGCTTCAGGACAGTTCTTTGGGCGACAAGGAATTGAAGGGAGATGGTTGGCCGAACAAGCACGCAGTGGCGACCCATTTGCACTACAACAATTTGAGATTTTTGGCAGTCACGTTGGTCATGCACTCGCGCAAGTAGTCATGGTGCTGAATCCAGATGTCATTGTACTTGGCGGCTCCGTGACGCATTCATATGACTATTTTAACGCTGCACTTGAAGCCAAGATGCAGCAATTGCTTGGCAATGCTTTATATCAATCCGTTCGTGTCATTCCAAGCACCTTAAATCACGCGCCACTTTTAGGGGCATACGGATTGTTTCAACACAATAAAATTAACCATGATAACAAGGAACTAGCCAATGAAGTTTAATCGGCTTATGGCCCTACTTTTTGGGGTGTCGTCACCCCTTTATGCACTCGACCAAACCGCTGTAAACTGGTTAGGCCAAAATCTTGATGTAAAGTACACCTTGCTTGATAGCAAGCCGAGCACCTGCCCCAAGGCACAACAAAAGTGCTATTACTCAGAGCTGAGTTTTAGCGTAGCTAAAGAAAATACCAAGGCAAATAATGACTTTGCTATCTTTTTTAGCCAACTGATGCCGATTTACCATGTTGAAGACGATAACTTTGCCATCACCCATATCAATGGTGATATTCACAAAATCACGCCTACAGCAGGATTTAGTGGGTTTTCAAGTGCCCCCACTACCGTGCGCTTTTATACCAAGGACTCTCAGGTTACACGCTCAGAATTTATGCCAAATTATGTTGTAACGGACGCGCAGCTTAAGCTCACCCCACAAGTGATCAAAAGCACGCAAACCCAGCGCGATAACGACACAGGACTTGAGCTACAACCTTATCTGACGCCATTTGATACGCTCAACCAGCTGCAAACCAGCAGTAAGGATGACACGCCGTGGATGGGCAGTGAATACTTATATCAACATCAAGTGCAGCCAACGCTTGATGTTGCAATTGGGCTGATACCAAAACCCAAACAACTGACAGTGCTGTCCGATAAACGACTCAATTTAGCGGCCGGTATCAATCTGCAACTTTCAGGCGTTTCCGCTGAGGCTATCGCCATGGCACAACAGCGACTCAATACCCTTGGGGTAAAAAGCACCAAGGACGGGCTTGTAGTTAATGTCGCTGTAAAGCCAAATAAGCAATCAAGTCCAAATTATCAACTGACGGTCGCCGAAAATAATATCTCAATCCAAGCCAATAACAGCGCCGCTGCATTTTATGCGCTACAAAGCCTTGCAGGGCTGTTGGATATTAATGATTTAAGTATTCCCATGGTGGATATTAATGATACACCAAGGTACGACTTTCGTGGCTTACACGTCGATGTTGCCCGCAACTTCCGCTCCAAAACCTTTATTTTACAAACCATTGAACAGATGGCGGCGTATAAGCTAAATAAACTGCACCTTCATTTAGCGGATGATGAAGGCTGGCGCTTAGCCATCGACGGTCTTGACGAACTCACCTCTGTCGGCGCTTATCGCTGCTTTGATTTGACCGAAACTCGCTGCCTATTGCCGCAATTAGGCGCTGGGAATGATAAAAACGCGCAAGTGAATGGCTTTTACTCTGCAGAGGATTATATTGAGATCCTGCGCTATGCCAAGGCGCATCATATCGAGGTGTTACCCTCATTAGATATGCCTGGTCACTCACGCGCTGCAATCATCGCCATGGAGGCGCGATATAAAAAGCTGATGGCACAAGGCAAACCAGAGGATGCGCAGCAATATCGATTAGTAGAAGCTGCTGACAAGACGCGTTACAGCTCCATTCAGCATTACAACGACAACACGCTAAATGTCTGTATTGCAAACACTTATACCTTTATCGACAAAGTATTAAGCGAAGTAAAAGTACTTCATGACCGTGCAGGTGTACCACTCAACACTTACCATATAGGTGCAGATGAAACCGCAGGTGCTTGGCTAGAGTCGCCGGCTTGTAAAAAATTGCGCTCAAGCGTGAAAGATTTTACCAACTTTAACGGTTACTTCATTGAACGGATCGCAAAGCTGCTAGATAAGAAAGGAATACAGGTTGCAGGGTGGAGCGACGGTTTAGGTGATGTACGTGCTGCGAATATGCCAGCAAACGTACAGAGCAATGCTTGGGCGACATTAAGCGAAAACGGGCACGCGGTCGCGCATCGCTTCGCCAATCAGGGCTGGCAGGTGGTCTTGTCTAGCCCTGATGTAACCTACTTTGACTTTCCATATCAATCTCACCCAGAAGAGCGTGGTAATCACTGGGCAAGCCGTGCTATCGAAAGCAAGAAGATGTTTGAATTTATGCCAGACAACCTTCCTGCGCATGCAGAGATCTGGAAAAATACCAATAACCACGCCTACATAGCCAACGACAGCGACTCATCACTAAACAAAGGGGTTAAGTTTGCCGGGCTCCAAGGGCACTTATGGAGTGAAATGCTGCGCAGTGATGCACAAGCCGAATACATGCTTTATCCAAGGCTATTGGCCCTTGCAGAGCGTGCATGGCACCATGCCGAGTGGGAATTACCCTACCAAGCCGGTCGTATATACAGCCAGTCTAGCGGATATTTTACGGCTAAGTTACAAGCGCAACGTGAAGCTGATTGGCAACGATTCGTGGCTATTTTGGGCAATCAAGAGCTACCTAAATTAGCACAAGCCGGAATTGAATTTCGCATTCCCGTCGTTGCCGCAAAACAGCTATCTGGAGCAAAGCTCGACGCTTTTACCGCCATTCCGGGTTTTGTTATCGAAGCACAGCTTGAAAACGGCAATTGGGTGACCTTCAATACTTCACTAAGCAACGTACTTGCACTTAGGGCAGCTCGGTTAGGCTCCGAGCGCAAGGGAAGATCGCTAAGTTTAGACAAAAAGTAGGCCTAACTGGTTTTTAACGCTGAGTACTTTATTAGGTACTTGGCGTTTTCATTGTTGCCAAATATCCCATCACATAATCATTCGAAAGCAAAATGTTGAAAAAGTAAGCAATATGTTTTAGCTTGGCAATTGTGTTTCTTTTTTGTTCGAAAAAATCGAAACAAATTAGTTCGCGTTAATCCACTTTTGTAGCTCAATCTGAGCATCTAGTTTAGAAGGAATACTGAAATGAAATTATCGTTAAACAAAAAGAAAATCAAAGCCCTATCTGCTGACAAACAAACAGTACCTGCAGTAATGACTCCACAAGTTGCAGGCGGCGCGCTTCGCTTCAGCCAAGACAGGCTAACGCATTGTGTTGCCAATACGTGTGGTCGCCACACTTGCCCTGATATTTACTAATCAAGAGTAAATATCACAGTTCAGTGCCTCATTGGAGGCACTTTAAGGCTTACTTAAATTTAACCTCTTTCTCACTTTTCGTGTAAACACGCGACTCAGGTTGAGTCCACTCGCCGTTTTTCAAATATTGTGTTGACACCGTAAATTGACCACTCTCAAATTTACTGGTTGATTTCACCTTTGTAATTCCATCTTTGTTATTAATGACATCTTCGTATGCCACAAACTCGGTCTGGCTCAGGACTTCCATCGTTCCTTGGGTGTAAAACCCTGCCGTCGTAAAATAGTAAAACACTAGACTGTTTTTACTTTTATCCCAGAAAATTAATGACTCTCCGCCGTACATGCCATCGTTGATTGAATGTAAGGTACGAACAGCCGTGCCATTTAAAGCCCGCTCCCAGTGACTCACATCCTGCATCTTTGGTTTACCTGTAGCTACATCAAAGTCCGATTGCCAAGTACCGAGATAAGGTGTAAACACCGAGAGTTCTTCATTTAATTTTTCATTAGCCCAAGATAGCGTGCTGAATACCGCCAATATGGCGAGCCCGAATTTTTTCATCATTTTTATTTCCGTTGATTGTGTCTCAGTCAGTATAAATCTTCATGCACAGGTTGCGTACTTAAGGTGAACCAGTCATCCCACCATTGGTAAAAAAACATTGCAAATACACAATTAATACACATTTTAAAACAACAATTACACAACAAATTAATATCATAACTGCAATAGGGAAAGCGGGGAACCTTACCCTGTCAGAGTAGTTGTTGCAGCACCAACACCAACAAGGAACAACGAACATGCTTGATTATCTTATTATTGGCGCAGGCCCTGCGGGGGTCCAAACTGCTTATCATCTAAAACAAAATGACTTGTCCTACCTTATGTTGGAGTCAGGCCAGCGCGCAGGATGTTTTTTCGAAACATTCCCAATTCACCGAAAACTGATTTCAATTAATAAAGTATATACTGGTTCGACAAACCCTGAGTTCAACTTACGACACGACTGGAACTCAATTTTAACTGATGACTACAGCCTAAACTTTTCAAGCTTTGACCAAAACTTTTTCCCAAGTGCAGATAATTTAGTCAAATATCTCAATCATTATGTCGACCAAAATCAGCTAAATGTTGCTTATAACCAACATGTTAAGTCCATCGAAAAAATTGCTGGGCACTTTGTAGTAACTACAACAAGTAATGATCAATATGAAGCGTCTCGCGTTATCGTTAGTACAGGCGTCCCTAAACCTTATATTCCAAAGATCGAGGGAATTGAGTTAGTGACGCAATACTCTGACTTAAATATTGATTTGGCCCCGTTTGCAAACAAGCGCGTACTTATTCTCGGTAAAGGAAACTCCGCTTTCGAAACGGCTGATCACCTTATTCCTGCTACAAGTCTAATCCATGTTTGTAGTCCAAATCCTTTAGATATGGCATGGAAGACGCACTATGTTGGCGACCTACGTGCCGTAAACAATAATATTTTAGATACTTATCAGCTTAAATCTCAAAATGCTATCTTAGACGCCGACATTAAGTTAATTGAGAAACGAGACGACCGCTTTATCGTGCACTTTAGTTATGCCCACGCAAATGGAGAGCAAGAAACCATAGAGTATGACGAGATCATTTGTTGTACAGGGTTTGCCATGGATAGCAGCGTTTTTGCCGATAGCGCAAAACCCGATTTAATGATTGAGGGCCGCTTCCCGTCTCTAGATTGCAGCTTTGAATCCATTAATGTGAAAGGTCTTTACTTTGCAGGCACGCTCACTCAATCCACCAAATATCGTAAGTCAACTTCAGGCTTTATTCATGGTTTTAGATACAATAGCCGCGCTTTAGTCGAGATGTTAAAGCAAAAACATCACGATACCGCGCTTGCATGCGATCAACACCTTGGCACACCAGAAGCAATTAGCAGCGCAATCCTCAGCCGTATCAATGAGACTAGCGCGCTATGGCAGCAACATGGCTTTATGGTGGATGCCGTCACAGTATCTGAGACCGGTATGGCCCAGTATTACAAGCACCTACCGAGTCCATACCTCCATGCTCACCTAGGTGATCACTATCATTTGCAGATAGCATTAGACTTTGGTGCGCCAATTGAAGGTGACCCGTTCAACCAGGTTCGGGTGCATAAAGACAACGCGACTGACGCGGAATTAAGTAAATTCTTACACCCCATCATTGAACTTTGCTATCAAGGTGAGGTGATAGAAACTCATCATATTATTGAGGACTTAGAAGCGGATTGGACTGACATAGAAGCGCACGTTAAACCACTTCAACAACTCATTGAGCGAGTACTGCCACAGCTTGCTGGTGAAAAAATGCAAAATAAAGCATCAGCATAGCTCATAAATGAAAAAGGTTGGCAATCAAGCCAACCTTTTTCATACTCTACAAGGCTTTAGATTCAGAAAAGTATTTTCGTCTCAACATATCATGAATAACAAATTCTTGCTCTCGACCATAGGCTTTAAACATACGGTTGTTATGCATGTGTAAAAGAGAGCCCAGCAATGATTGTGTACTCAGGTTAAGCGAACCTGACTTTTCTAACGTCAGAATTTCCTTCACCACTGGCTCAGCCTGCATTTGCCAACCTTCTAACAGTGCAAGTATAGCTTGCTGAGCCTCATCACATTGCGCTAGGTTCGAAATATTAAGCTTCGCAAAGTCATCATCGAGCTGTGTTTGATGGTCGCGATAACGATTGCCGAGCTGCTTTCTCAGCGCACTACTCTCATTAAATTCTTTACCAAACCCTGCGCGCAATGAAGAGATTAGCGATAGCTTTTGTTCAGCATCATAGCTAAATAACGTTAGCAATCGATTAGTAAAAGCTAACGCGACGCGCCAACGGACATCTTCACCAAACTCTGCGACAAGCTGGCAACTTTTTGCAATAAGCTCACTGTCAAACATAAATAAGCTTTCAATCAAAGCCATAGACTGCGGACCGCCGTAACGCTCAACCTCTCGCTCATAAGTCATTAATTCAACTTTATGTAGCTGAGAGCTCTCTATCATAGGTGACAACAGCTGATTAAGTTTCGGCAATAGCTCTCCACAAAGTACTTCTGGCTTGCCTTGGAAGCGTAAGCGTAGATGCCAGTCAGGATCGCCATAGCGAATAAAGAACCACTTATCGAATAATGCGCTATTTTCCTCAATAAGCGGCAATAACTGCTCATAAAGCAGCTGCTCAACAATAGTATTACCTGAATATATTTTTAAGCTAAGCCACTCGGAACCAGCACTAAAACGCCGAGAGATTGGTGTAGCCGTAATATTTTCTAACGGTTTTTCAATGTAGTGCGTGTGAGAAGCAGCACTCTCATTAAGTAAAGGAACAATGATTTCATTAGTATAATGACGACCCTGTGTATCTGTTACTCGTGGTGCAAATTGAGATGCCAACACTTCACTGAGCTCAACTGTATGACGGCCTTTGGTTTCCATCAACAAAACTTCTACCATCGCACTTTGACTCAAACTCAAAGTTAGCACATTATCACCTGCCGCAAAGCTCACCCAATCGTCTAACAAATACTTATCTTTGAGTTGTTGAAGCTTATTTTCTTCGATGCTCTGATTAACCAGCAACGCCTCAAGCTCTTTGCGCTCAATACGCCATGTTTTCTCATGCAGAATCAGGTTATCTAACATGATACGTGGGACATAGGTTGCGTTTCTTAGGCTCGAGGGCAGTGAAAACTTGGGCGTTTCACTTTCTTGATGTTGCAACATACAAAGGAATTTATAAGCACTCAAGCTTCTGGCAGAGAAGTTATGCGCACTGGATAAGCGAGGAATAATGCGCTTATCTAACCGCTTACTCCAGAGTTTAACCTGCTGGCTTTCGACCCAAACGTATAAATCACTTAGCGGGATCTGGTATTCAGGGTCAAGTGAACTGTCCGCCATGAAGACGATTTCGTATTGTCGTAAATGTGGCCTCGCAATTACGTTACCGGGTCTTCCTTCGGGCATATGTACAATTTCAGCGAAGATAACGTCTTCACTGTGACTATGTTCTTGCTCTAAATGATGAATAACCGATTCTTTTAATGTTTCATCAAGGTGACAGAAGCGACCCAAAAGATTGGCCGCAGACGGCCCGTAACAACCGTTGAACTTAAATACGGGATTAGACTTTTCGTCCTCAAATAAACTCAACATTACAGCCATTGAACGTGGCAAGTTAAGTTCTACTTTATCCTTAACTCTTTGTTTCAACTCACTACTGGTAAGAGCCACACAGCTTGTACCTAAATTGCTTGGCAATGTAACTGCCTGCTCAATAATGTGATCCAGTTCAGTATATTCAGGGGAACTAGATTGACCGCGATTCGCTCGACCCAACTGCAAACCACCCACAAGAGGGGCATCATAACCAGTTTCTGTTGAGACACTGATACCCGACTCATCATCCAAGACCATGTCCAAAGGCACAAATTGTCCTTCAAATCGCGCGTTAAACTTAGAAATAAAATTTTCAAGTGGATTCTGCTTAGTGCTGCGATTCAAACTCGCAATCAATTGCAGCTGCTTGTTCACTCTCGCAACTTCTTGTCGTGACATTTCGCAATGCAAAAACGCGCGATAAGTATCCGATTGAAACAGTTTGTTTTCTTGAACTTTTACTGGTAATTCAGAGAGGTAATTAAAAATGGTTTGATATTCTTCAGGCGTTGCATGTCCCTTTTCATCCATAATAGCAAGGTCATTAACTGCTTGCTCCACCTTAGTATAAATCTCTGCTGGCGCGATGGTTTTCAGTGCTTTAATTAGCGCGATGTCGGGGCTATCACCGGTAAGAGGTAGCGGAATATCAGGAATTAACACCCCTTCGCTAATGAGCTCTTCTAGATAGGCGCTAACTTCATCATATTCAGCTTCGTTATAGCGGTGACAAAATTGCTCAATTAGCTGAGAAAAGCTGAGCTTTTGCTTCGCAAGCTCCAACATAGTGATGAAGTATTCATCACTATCGACTGCACTTAGGCGATATTGCATCGAGTCATCAGAAAGGTAAGTTTCTATATAACGACACTGATCTGCTATGAAGTAATGGGAAGGATTTGGTAAATAGGACAAACTATCCGATTTTGCTTCCGTTTCGGCTAAATGAGAGCGAACAGCTGACAATAGAAACATATCTAAACGAGTTTTGCGGGAATCATGCTCTGCGTTATCACTCACAAGTCGAGTTTCTGAGCCAATTTTACCCGTGTGGATCCCCGAAAAAAGACCAAAAGGTGTAGGACGAGATGACATCCGAATTAAATATCTCAGCAGTGCTAAAGCAACTTTTTTACCTTGTTTAGAGTTTGGCTTTTCGCGCCACTGTTCCAAGCGTTCGAGCAACGAAGGACTTGCAACATAAAGGGCTTCCACCACACCAGGTGTGGCGAGCCAGGCACTCAGCATAGCATTAGTATCTTGTTGATTGAACAAGGTTTCAATCGGCAGCTTTGGTGTCCTTAATACAAAAAAGGAATCTGTTGATATTTTAGCTGACATAGTCACTCCTTAACTCATTAGCAAACAATCAACCCAATCTAGGTTGTCATCTAACACGCCAATTAAAGCAAGGCCGATACCAGAATAACCCATTAAAAAGCTATGATCTTCCTGATGTGCCTTTTCCAGACCGTTATATGAATATAAGGCCTCTAATCCACGCTCTTGGTACTGATTTAAACCGTAGTCAAGCCAAGTTAAAGCGGCGCCCTGTAACTTAGGATGAGGCATGATTTGGTTGAGCAGTTGATAAATGGTGACTAACCCAAAAAATCCATGACAAAGTCCAGCATCCTTAATATGGCCTTGTGTTGCATCTCTATCGACGTTAAACAAAGCAATTTCCAATGCCTGCTCAACATACCTTGGCTTATCAAGCGCATGCCCAGCTCTTGCAAGTGTCAACGCAATAGTTAAGTCACCATAGCACCAACCTAACCGAGAATGGTGCTCGTCGCCTGCACATGAGCCAAAGCACGCCTTCTTATCCTCTGCATGACTTTGTTGTTCAAGCAGCCAATCACAACCCGCGATAACTAGCTTCTGCGCGCGCAATTTTACCTTTTGATCCTGAAGCGCGGGAAGAAGTGCGGCAATAATGCCAGGTACGCCATGCGCTAGTCCCAAATTAAACTCATGACTTTCCGTATCTTCTTTATCGAAACGATATACGGATTGTTTTGGCTGAGACCAAGCGATCTGCTGATCACTCAACTCTACAGCAACCGATTCATAACCCGTCACTAACCGATCAAATAATGTGCTTTGTTTAGTTCTCTTTGCGCGACGTGAGATATAGGGTGAATAACCAGCTAGGCCGAGCACCATTTCAATTTCTCCCGTCCAAGGAGTAAAATCAAGTGCCGTTGCAAAGAAGTGATCTATCTCCTCCAGCAGCTCAGGGTCATAATCTTCGTCGTCATACTGGTTAAAATATTCAAGCACCCACGCCTGCCCAGCTAACCCTGAACTCAGTTCCGGGGTTTGTTCCGCCAATTCGTTTTGGAGCTTATCTAGCGCCAGATGAAATTTTTCCTCATCGACCCAAGCATCATTAAAGTTCGCCGCTCGAAATAAAAACAATAAGTGCCCAGCAAGACCACTGAGCAAACCATTACGGTCTAGCATTTCTAGGTCTGACTCTACCTGCTTAGCCAGCTTTTCTACCATAGCCAGGATGAGTTCTTTTTTTTCTATATCTAATGGCATTAGCATACTTATCCTTGTTCAAATTCTGTTTTTAATTTTGTCTTCACTACAGGTAAGTTAACCTTTTGTTCAGTCAAACTCAAACTTTGACACACAAGAAATACAGATAAACACAAAACAAACAAAGAATTGACATTCACCCTAACTAGAACTAGTTTTTTTTGTACGCCCTTTGAGTTTGGGGGGTTAAAAGGATTGAAATAAAGGATTGTTATTAACCGCAAAAGTAAGGAACAACAAATGAAATTAGCACTAAACAAAAAGTGTATAAAAGCGCTTTCCAACGACAGCAAATCTATTCCAGCGAATATGACACCTCAGATTGCTGGTGGTAAATCTCCTGCAGCAGCCTTATTCACTGATCGCTACGGTGACTGTTGGACAGGTCGTAACCGCTCTTGCCGTGAGCACACCTGTCAGATCCCATAAAGATACATATCAAGCGAGCTCTGTGCTCGCTTTATTTATTCTGAATCAGATGTTGACGTTTGCTCCTCACCCTCACTATGCATCGGCTTTTTGAGCTTGATTTCTCTGTCAGCCGAGGCGATAGTTTCTTTACGGTGCGCAATGATCACACGGGTAATTTTCAACCGCGATACCGCTTCATTGATATCTTCTTCCAGCCCCGTATCAAGGTGGCTTGTTGCTTCATCCATAAACAGAATCTTAGGGTCTTTATACAGAGCACGCGCCAAGATGATCCGCTGCTTTTGACCACCGGATAAGCTCGACCCCATATCACCAATCAGGCTGTCATAGCCCATTGGCATATCGCTAATATCATCATGGATAGCTGCTAATTGAGCACAATGCACCACTTTTTCCATATTGATTGGTGAATCAAAAAAGGCAATATTATCAGCCACAGTACCGGATAGGAGCTCATCGTCTTGCATCACCGCAGCTATCTGCTGACGATACTGTCTTGCACCAACTTGGCTAAGAGATATGCCATCCACCAAAACTTCACCACTGGATGGTTTATTTAGCCCCAGCATTAACTTAAGTAACGTCGACTTACCACAACCGGAAGGCCCTGTGATTGCTACTGACTCACCCGCATTGATTGTTAAGTTTAGTTTTTCAATAACATTTGGTGTTGCATCAGAATACGCAAAGGAAACATTCTTCACCTCTATTTTGCCTTCAATATTCAGTTTACGATATTGATCAGGTTGCAACTCTTCTTTGTCTGTTAAAGCAATATCGGCAATGCGGTCAAAATGTAGACCCAGCATTTTAAACTCTATGAGTTTCTCGATTAGGTTAGCGGTTTTATCCATAAATTGACGCTTGTAAGACATAAAAGCAAACAGCATCCCTGTGCTAAATCCACCAGCAATAACGAGATGTGCAGCTAAATAAACGACGATGATATTCTCAATACCAAACAGTGCTCGGTTAATCGCGTCATAACCAATTTTAAAATTGCCCAAGCGGATATTGTGGTTAATCGCACTAGCGTAGCGATTTTGCCACTGCCCTTCTCGCTTAACCTCTGAACCAAACAATTTAATTGTCTGAATTCCGCGTACCGTTTCCATAAAGTTGGAGTTTTCTTCAGCGCGCGCCATAATTTCCTGCTCACTGATATTGCGAAATGGTTTATACATAGCAATTCGGATAATCGCGTAAGCAATAACGGCGATAACTACGACGGCAGATAGCATGGGGCTATAGAAGAAGATCATCGCTAGAGTGATTATCGCCATTAAACCGTCAATGATGGCTTCGATTACTCCTGTTGTAAGTAGCTGCTTTACTTGCTGAAGAGAGCCAAACCGTGAAACAACATCCCCCATATGGCGCTTTTCAAAATAGGTAATGGGTAGACGTACTAAATGGTGAAAGAGATTAGCTCCCAACTGAATATTCATTTGATTGCCAAAATGCAGTAACGTAAAGCCCCGCAGTGCATTGGTGGCTATCTCAAACAATAGTACTAAAAAGAATCCAACCGCAAGCACAGTAAGTAATGAGGTATCCCCGGTTAGTATGACATCGTCTATCACCAATTGGATATAATATGGTGCAGCAAGCGTAAACACTTGCAGCAAAATAGAAAGCATAAAAATAAGCAGTAACGAACGTTTTAAGCCAGTGATACGGCTCCAGAAGTCAGCAAATCTAAGACTCGCTTTTTGCTCTTTCTTTTCGAACTCCTTTGTTGGAGTCAGCTCCAGTGCCACTCCTGTAAAGTGTTTAGAAGCCTCTTCCATCGTATAGGTTTTTTCACCACTGGCTGGATCATGGATCACAATACGTTTTTCGTTGGCCTTTTTCAGTACCACAAAGTGATTCATGTTCCAATGTAAAATAGCCGGAGTTTGCAGTGCGTCAAGATCTTCAAGTTCAATCCGAAGTGGTCTTGAGGTTAAATGAAGTTTTTCAGCAAAGTGCATAATATCGAGCAGCGTACAACCCTCGATTGAAATACTAAAGCGCTGTCTCAGACGCGTTAAGTCAGTATGGTAACCGTGATATCCAGCAACCATAGCAAGGCTCGCAAGACCACACTCAGCAGCCTCCGATTGAATGATCACAGGTAAAGATTTCCGTGACCAAAACTCTAACTTGCTGGCCGTGCCTTCGTGTTCCATTTCCATATCAACCCTTTTTTCTTCTTATAACTGACCTTTAATGCTAAATACTGGGTCAAATAACCAGCGCAACAAGGACCTTTCTTCGACCACAATATCGGCATCCAAAGTCATACCAGCCCGCAAAGCTGTGTCTTTACCATATGCTTTGACAGCTTGTTCGTCTAACTCAACCACGACTCGATAAGCGGGCTCTTGAATAATACCAGGCATATTGGTTTCTTCGGGCAAAATAACGCTGTTACTAAGCTCCACAATTTTCCCTTTGTAAATACCAAACTTTTCGTAGGGAAACGCATGATAGCGCAATTTAGTTTCCTGACCTTCTTTGATAAAACCAAAAGCTGAAGTTGGTATATAAACAATAGCTTGCATATCACTATGCTCAGGGATAAGGGTCAGTAAATGCTGTCCCATGGAAACATTTTTACCAAGCTTAGCAAGCAATCCAGTGACTATACCTGATTGGGTAGCACGGACTTCACCAAGTCGTTCCTGCTCAATGGACGAGATTTGGATCAGTAGATCGGCTTGTTGTGATTGCAGCTGAGAAATTCGGTTTTGGTGTTCAATTGGCAATTTAGCTAATTGATTTTTGATGTTTTTAAGCTGCGATTCTAGCGCTATACGCTCTGAGCGAATCGAAGAAGCTTGCTGCTTTAGTGAAAGCAAAGTGTCTTTTTGGCGCTGTAATTCAAGTTCAGAAATATACCCAGTGCCTTTTAAGGTTGCAATTTGTGATACCAAATCTTGATTGAGTAGCAGCCGCTCTTGGAACGTGGCCGCTTGGCTCTCAAGCTCTTTTAGCTTTTCTCTTGCGGTGGTTTCTTGTTGCTGCAGCTCTTCTATATCAAGTTGGTACTGTCCACGCAGTTGCTCTATCTGCTGTAGTAAGTTCTTTTGTTGAAAGCGATATTGATTCAATAATGCTTGATTTAACTCAGTGGCTTCGGTGCTATGTTTTGCGGATGCAATACGCAGTAAAGGTTGTCCTGCAGCGACCTGCTCCCCTTCTTTGACCAACACTTCGGACACCACACCTTGTTGCATTGCAGCAACGCGCAGTAGCCCACCACTGGGTTCAATAACGCCAGATACTCTTTCCTTTCTGGTATAGCTACCACTTGATAGAAACACGATGCTTAAAATCACAACCGTTAAAATGAGTAACCCCAGTGTTTTAAATACAGGTGGTTGGATTAAGCTAATTGTGCCCTCTAAGCGATGCTGCTTATGCTCAAACACCTCACGGCGAAATAAATTTTCCATAGCACTTATTGGGTAATATTATTGTTAATATTTTTTTATTGAAAATACAATGTACCACGGGCGGTAACAGAAAGGAATGAAATAGAGCTGTGTAGTTAAGCTACACCAGTCTTCACACAAGTTCAAAAAACAAGCCATTGACATTAAAAAACATTTGTATAAACATACTCTCACAACAAAAAAAGGAAATTTACAAATGAAGCTAAAACTAAATAAAAAGGCTATGAAGTCACTTAACGTAAACGAAAAAGCCATCCCTTTAAAAATGACACCACAAGTAAATGGTGCTGGTGGACACTTATATACACATCTACGAGAAACAGACTATGGTGACTCAGCTAAATGTGGTTATATCTGCGTGATTCAGCTCAATCCTTATGGCTAATCTATTTATAAAGCCCTTAGAGAAGTAGTCTTACAGCAACTACTTCTCTTTATGAACTAATTATTTTTTAATTGGGCGTTGCCAGCCATCTAAGTTGCGCTGCTTTCCACGCGCTACTGCTAGCTGCTCATCTTTTACAGTTGACGTAATAACAGAGCCCGCACCAATCGTTGCCGTGCTACCGATCTCAACAGGTGCAACTAGTGATGAATTTGAGCCGATAAAAGCATTGTCTCCAATGATGGTTTTTGACTTATTAACGCCGTCGTAATTACAAGTAATGGTACCAGCACCAATATTCACTTTTTCACCTATTTCGGCATCACCGAGGTAAGTTAAGTGATTAGCTTTTGATCCTTTACCTAGGCGCGACTTCTTCATCTCTACAAAGTTACCAATATGAGAGTCTTCTTCCATTACCGCCCCAGGACGCAGGCGAGCAAATGGACCTAAAGTGCATTTATCAGCGACCAGTGCATCTTCGATAAGGGTATTGGCTTTAATTACAACACCATTACCGATTTTACAGTTTTTAAGTACGCAGTTTGGGCCAATGACGACATCATCGCCAATTTCAACATGACCTTCAAATATCACGTTAACATCAATCTGAACATCTTCGCCGGTCGTTACTTGACCACGGACATCAATACGAGCAGGATCCGCTAGACTTGCACCGTTAACCATCAAAGCTTCTGCTTGCCAAGCCTGATAGGCACGCTCCAAAGCAGCAAGCTGCACACGGTTGTTCGCACCTTCAACTTCCATTTCGTCATCAGGCTGTGCAGAAGTAATCTCTATCCCTTCACTGTGCGCCATAGCAACGATGTCAGTGAGATAGTATTCACCTTGTGCATTATTATTAGATAACTGTCCAAGCCATTTCTTTAGTAGCCCACCATTTGCCGCCATTATGCCTGTATTGATTTCGGTAATAGCAAGTTGCTCAGCAGACGCGTCTTTTTGCTCCACAATACCAACTAATTTGCCGTTTTCACGTAACATACGGCCGTAGCCCGTTGGATTTGCTAAATCAACAGTGAGTACAGCAAGGCCATTATCTGGCGTCACATTTAGTAAACGCTGTAACGTGCTCTTTTTTGTCAGTGGAACATCACCATAGAGGATTAAAACTTTATCTTCATCTCCAATATGCTCTTTCGCAACCGCAACCGCGTGACCAGTACCTAATTGCTCAGCTTGATGAACCCAATTTACTTCGTTATGTGCCAAAGCAGTTTTTAATTGCTGCGCACCATGTCCGAATACTAAATTGGTCGATTGCGCCCCAAGAGACACCGCATTATCGATGACATGCTGCACCATTGGCTTTCCTGCAATAGGGTGAAGTACTTTTGGCAGTTTTGAGCGCATGCGGGTACCTTTACCCGCAGCCAGAATAATTGTATTTAATGGCATGAACACAGGATCCTTTTTCTTGTGTCAGTTAAACAGGTGTACTTTTCTATACTTACGCCTTTAACGCCATCACTTCTATGTGCATCGCGATACCTAAAATTAGCAGGCAGATAAGTACTTACTCAGTACAAATTTTGCAATATTGTAGCGGGGATTGTTCAGAAACGTAAGAGAGTATCCGGCTGAAAAAGAAACTATTGATAATGAGAGTGTTTATCCGCACACAGCTTTTTATCCGGTATCGAGAGCGTTCCTTTCAATGGGCAGCGAACAGCTCATCAACCTACACCGGCCACATATAGATGAATCTCAAACACTGTGCGCCAATTATAGTGATCCCATGATATGCATGACAACTAAGCTGACGGAAACACTGAAGATAATGAAAGAGCTCAAAAATAGCTATACAACGGTTTCGTAGGTAGAGTTACCAAAAGCATAGAGCTAATACATTGCCGGATAAGATAAACTTCACAACTCAACGGCAATTTTAGTTTTTGTAAATCTCAGGTTCGTTAAAAACAATTAACTCACTCATCTTCGGATGAAAAAACAACTATCGAGAATAGAATACCAAAACTGCCAAAAATTGAGACATAAAAGTCAAAGTCTCTTTCAAAGAAAAGAGTCAAAAGTAAGTAGAAAACATTAAAAGAGACCACAGAAAATAGAATCTTTAACAAATAACTCGAGTTCAATATCTAACCCCTCGTGTTATAAAGACAGCAAAACTATTGCTGGTCTTGGTCACGGTCTCAATCACCAGAATTTCCACTTGTAGAATGACTTGGGTTTTTATTTTGCTGCGCCATAACAATAATTTATTGATTTATATAAACTTTACCATTTTTAGTCACGCTAACTACGGTTTCATTTAAAAATCCAAAAAATAATAGTTTTAAAGACTGCTTACTTAAAAAGTATAAAAAAGAGCCAAAGCGTACACTCTGGCTCTTTTTTAATTACATATCTTTAAAGAAATCAGGTGGAATGATACCGCCACCTTCAACACAACCAGCAGGCTGCGTCTCTTTCTTCAGATCTTTAATAGGTAAACCACCGTTTACTTTCTTTTGCTGCGCTTTATTTAATGAAAATGGATGCATAGTTTTCTCCTTATTACATCTACAAGTAAGTTTTGATACGAGAGGGCCGCCACCCGATTTATACCAAAACAGTTAAAATTATTTATTTTTACTTTCTGTCATCGCATCTATCAGCCATTTTGTGATTGGCACTTCAGTGCGTTCTTCTACACCGAGAAACATCGGTGAGGGATTAGCTTCAAGGAAATAGTACTCACCAGTCGCCGTTCGTCTCCAGTCAATCGCGGTCCAGTTAAGTTGCAACGCTTTCGTTACGGCGATCGCTTGGCTCTTTATACTTAAAGGCGTATTGACCAATCGCATACTTGCAAGATCATCTTCTCTAAAATCAACACTGTTGCTGTCAATTGCAACTGAAGCAACTCTGCCATCAACCACAAATGTACGTACATTTGTGCCTTCAATATACTCTTGCACAGTGATGGGTGACTTTTGCAGAGCAACGAGAGCATGCTCTGGGTCAATATGCTGAGCAGTTAGCCATTCCGTATATGCACCGCCATAAACTGGTTTGAATATCGCTTTATCAAAAGCCTTATATGCCGCTTGGATCGCTTGAAGCTCATTACCAATATAAGTACTAGGCACCAGGCAGCCGAGCTCTTTTACTCTGGCCAACTGCCTCGGTTTCTCCAAATGATATTGATATGCCGCCCAGCTATTAAACCAGCGAGTATTATTGTTTAACTGCATCCAAGTGCGGATAGTAGCCATGCTGTCCTGTGCTGCTAAGCTATCCAAACTGCCCACATTCTCACGTGTCGATTCATCACTCACCCCAGAAAAATTTCGCCAGTACACAGCCTCAATATCATCAAGAGAAATCTGTGTTCCACAGGCAAGGCTTATCGAATGTTTATTATCTACGAAATCAAAACTCAACTGACACTTTGACGGAAAATCATGTGATTGAAAATGGTATACCTCATCTCGACAGCGCTTTAACTGTTGAAACATATGCTGGGTATGAGCATCTTCAACTTGTCCCATAACAATAATTGCCATTTTTACTCTAAGCCTCGCAATACTGGCCTGCGTTACAGCAGAATTTATTCTTCAAATTCAAAGTATTCACTATTAGAATTCGGGCCTTTAATTTGAAGCAATTGCACTTCACCCTGATAGTCAATTAATAATTGCTGATAGGCTTGAATAATTTGTGACTTATTCACACGCTTCAGATAATGTATCAGCTCATCTCGAGAACTAAAATCGAGCCTACCACTCAACCAATCTTCGAAGTAACGCTGAGATTCAATAAATACATTTTCAGGCTGCTTTTCTAAACTGACAAGCAATCCATCTTTAACAACCTCAAACTCCTTCTCATCCATTTTTTCAAGTCCTTGATAAAATGACATAATGAAATTATCAAACTCGGACTTAATCTTTGGTAACGAGGTATTTGCACTTTCAATAAATAAACTGAAAGCAGGATAATCATGTACCTTAAACGCTTTACTCCCTACCGCATAAGCCATTTGCTTTTCAGTTCTCAAAGTATTGAATATTGAGCTATTAAAAAACTGGTTCAACACCATAAGCGCAGCATACGTGGGCGCGGATTTTTCGGCGTAAATATAACTCTCTCTATAATAAACGTTATCCAGTGAAGAGCGCTGTTTATCATTCGTCATATAACCTTTTTGAGGAGCATATTTGGTTGTAATCTGTGGCTTTTGGGTCTGGGATGTTGGACCAAAAGTTTCTCTTACTTTATACGCAAGACTTTGCACATCAGCTTGGTCATAACCACCAAATGCAAATATATCGATGTAAGTGTTACTTACTAACTTATTGTGAAAACTAGCTAATTCCTTGGTATTAACTTGCTTAAGTTGTGCGATAACCTGCTCTGTTGTCCACAACATCGCTTCAGTCTTAACTTGTCGACCAAAATGCAGTTCCGACTGGTACGCAAGCGGCAATTTATCTAGATTTTCTAAAGATTCTAAATACAACTTTTTCGCAGCTTCAAGTCTAGATTCCGAAATTTCCATGCCGGTAATTTCTTTAAAAAGCTGCTCAGCATAATAATCTTGCTTTCCTGTTTTCCCTGAGAGAGTGATCGCTAAATTTCCTTGCGCATTCTGCATCGCCATCAGGTTTATCTGATGCCTTTGTTGAGCACGAGTCCCCAACCTTTGCAGCTCTCTTATCATCATCACATTTAACAAGTTCAGCATTGTGTGATTTTTCACATCTTGATTAAGTATTGCACTTTCAATGGATATACCTAAAACGCCCTGACGCTGTGTAAAATGTTCACTATTTTTCAACCAAGCACTAATACCCTTTGATGCAACAACTTGGCTAGGTAGCTCGTTACTTTGCTTAACAAGCTGTGTAGCAACCTCTTCTTCTACAGAAGGCGAATGCAACTTAAAGTTCAACCCTGAATCTGCATAACTTTTTTTCGCCGAATCGGACAAAGGAGCAACATGGTAGCTACCTTGTGCATATTGCAAAGAAGTGCCCGTTTTTTCATCGTCGCTAATGTGCCATATTCTGGCTTTCTCTAAGGTGAGATTAGATAAACTTTCGCGAATGACTGCTGAATTAAAACCTTTAAAATAAGTATCAAAATGAAGGATATCGCGAGCAGGTACAGTTTGCATCATACGACTAAACTGCATTGCCAAATGAAGCGCGGGAGGCTTTTGGTAGCTCTCAAATTGACCATTAAGCATTTGTTTAAGCTCAGCGGCATATCCTTCAGTTATCCCAGTTTCCTTAATGAGTTCAACGTAATCAAAAAATGCTGCGACTATTTTTTCCTGATGAATCTTGCCTTTTTCAGTCAACATAAATTGTACCAGCGCAGTACCCTCAACGCCGTAGCTATTGGGTATCAACATAGGTAGCATCATTTCAATTAACCCTTGCTCAGTCAGCGTAGCAGCCAAGGATCCCGGTTCTTGAGAAGCCAATAACATTTGAATGTACGCATTTGGCTTAAATTGCCAGTTAGCAAAGTTTGAAGACAATGGAAACTGTAATAGTAATAGATCGGTAGCAACTTTGGTTTGGAGCTTGATTTCTTGGCCTAGTGTAGCTTCTGTAAATACTGGTGTTGAGATAATTGGGGGTTCAACCTGTAAGTTTTTTATTTTTGCAAAGTGCTTTTTTGCTAACGATTTTAATTCGCCAGTCGACTCCCCTCCCACTAGCGTCACTGTCATTAAGTTTGCAGAGTAATACTGCTTGTAAAAGTTAGCCATCGCTGCATAGAGGTCATTCTTATTTGATTTACTCTTTAATGAAGCTTTATTGCCTGCACCGAACTTTCTAATTGGATGCTCTGGATTAACGGTTACGGCGGCCGTACGGTTAATCACGAAGCTATCTTGTTGCCTCAATCGTTGCCACTCTTGATCTACTGCATTGATTTCATTATCAATATTTTCTTTATCAAAAAGAGGATTAACGATTGCATCACTAAGCATCGTCAATGCAGTATCAAATTTATCTTGCGGTAAACTAAAGAAGTAACTCGTCATTTGCAATTCAGTGGCGGCATTATATTGTCCGCCATGCTTGCTAATAAAATCCTTCAATGCATTTGGCTTAGGGTAAGCCTTAGATCCCTGAAAGATCATATGTTCCAGAAAGTGCGCCAGCCCTTGATAAGATTCAGGGTCATGATATTGGCCAACACCAACCGTCAGACTTACAGCAGCTTCTGAAATACTGGGGTCTGAGACAACCACAACTCGTAGGCCATTTTCCAATACGAGCTCATCATAACTTCTGTCATCTTGCACACTTTTGATAAATTGAGACTGTGCAATATCAGATGGTACAGCAGAAGTCAGTTGCGTTATCGTAGTATTTTTTTGTGCTGTAGCATTAAGAGAAAGTAATGCCAAAGCGACTAAAGACAATCTGTTGTTAAACATAACTCACATACCTCTAAAATTTATCGGTGTTATAATTACTTAGGCTGGCACAGCGCTAGACATCAGTGCTTCTCGTTGGGTTTTATCGAACCAAGGAGATTCCTCTTTAGGTACAATACCTGAGTCAACGTATTGCTTCATAACAAGGCCCCTTTCAGTAAACAAACGCCTGACCAAATTGGGGTCCGCTTCAAGCCAATTTTCAGGAAATTGCGCCTGTGCTAAGCTGAATACAGAAGTATCCTGTGGATCTAAAGGTTTGAAATCTTCAACAACTAAATCAAATACCCCATGATCAAATGGGTCTCCAGACGCTTTTTCTCGAATGAAAAACCTTTCTTGTTTACCTCTTACTGCCATCTTTACAGCTCGGTGGTGGCAATATGGGTTATTTCCACGCTTGCCAAAGAATACATGAGAGGTCCAGTTACAACCGCCACGACAAACCTTTGCAAATTCGCAGGTTGCACACTCTCCCCAAAGGTGTTTGGTCGCATCTTCAGGTTTATTAATATCGTTGAATCTAAGCTCATCAGTATTTTCATAGATATCGCGTAGTGAACGCTCTCTAATGTTACCGCCAGTGTATGCATTTGTTGGTAATGAAGGACAGCCCTTAATGCTCCCATCAGCTTCTATACCGAGTGTATTCTGGCCGGCTCCACAACCTCTATAAAAAGCCCATTCAGAATGAGTGGATTTATTATCTCGAAGCTGACGTTCATAAGGTCCAAAATAACCAATGTTATTGCCTGCTTGCACAGCTAAGCCATCACGCCTACCTCTAACAGATAGAAAGTTAATTAGAGGGAAAACGTCAAGTAACTCATTCGGCTGTAATAGCATTTCATCATTATCTGCAGCATTACCCATAGGTACTGTTAGCTGCAATTGCCATGCTCTAGCCCCCACATCTACAAGTTTCTGGTAAAGCAAAGGCAGTTGCTTTGCCGAATAACGATTTATCTGAGTATTACAACCAACATTAATTCCTACGTTGGTCAATCGTTCAATTGTCAGGAAACATTGCTTCCAAGCTCCAACTTTTCCTCGGAGCAAATCATGTTCTTTTTCTAATCCATCAATAGAAACAGAAACTGTTGAAATACCAGCCTGCTTCATACGTTTAGCTGTTCCTTCAGAAATACCAAAGCCGCCAGTTGTCATTGATGCTTTCATACCCAAGCGGGTAATTTCAGCAGCTATCATCAACCAGTCTGGGCGCATAAAGGCTTCACCACCAATCAGTGAAACTTCCTTAATGCCTAGGTCAGCCATTTGATGGACCAAATCTAATGCTTCTGTTGTGGAGAGTTCATTTACTCTGCTGTCTCCTGCTCGCGAGCCACAATGACTACACGCTAAATTACATTTCAACGTAATTTCCCATACTGCATAAGTTTGGCGTGCTTCTTTTTTTATTTTTATTCCTGCACTATCCATATTGACTGACATATTTTTAACCCCTAGTAGCTCAAGTCTTATTGGTGGCGCATAACGCGCCACCAACACAATCACGATCTATTCGAAACGTTCTTAGAACTTTTCAAATGGAGGATCGATGATTACGCCGTATAACGGCTGAGGGCAAACCCACCAGTCACAAGGTGGTAATTTGTCATCACCAGGGAATTTGATAGGTGATAGACCACCTTCTACTTTTACAAGTAGTTCTTTTGCTTCGGTAACATCTTGCATATTTTGATGTAAGTCTTTCATTTTATTATCCTAATTTTTTTTTAAAAAATAACATGTAGTTTGATTACCAAGTTTGAAGCTTCAAATGGAAGGCATCGCTAGATCTTCCAACCAACACAGAACCACTGTCCTTTTGTGGCGCTGAGATTGATACTATCTCGCTTTTTTTGGTAATCGATTTTCAGACAAAGTGGAGAAGTAGAGTTGAGTACAGCCACCTGCCAGACCGACTTAAAGTTGCAAAGTGTGAAAGGTAAATAACACATCTCTTCAATTCGGTATGGCTCAATATTGTTGCTAAAAAAGTTTTAAATCAAACAAAGGAAAAAAACAACTTAACTATAATTATCATAATCTTAAGCACCAACATTATGGCCAAATAAGAGTATATTATTGGTTTGATATTGATATTCAGCTAATGTAAAAATCAAACTAAACACTTTGACAGATGAGAGACAGTTGATGAGCCCCCATTAATCATTCAGTGTCTATAACATGAGCGTACGGCCTAGAGAGATAAAATGATGATGGCCATTCAAAAGTATGACCTACTAAGATCAACAGTCGTGTGATGCGAAAGGAGTTTGGAAAAGTTTATGAATAATCTCGTAAGAGTGATGCTTACTATGTTTGGTACACTTCAATCCCAAGGCGAAACTCCGAGATCTAATCGGTGTTTTTTAATCACTTGAAGAAATGCTGCCAATTGCGATTCTGCTAGTCTCCAACATATACCCTTACTTAGATATTTATCCCTGCGTTGGTCTTTGTCCTGGCAATGTAAGCCAAATAAAGATGACTCATGTTTATCTTGAAACACCAATAAGCTATCAAGGCTTTCAAAATCGATCGTTTTGTCTCGCAAAAACAGATAAGAAATCACAATCGTGCAATTCTTGACATCTAAAACCAACTTATTTTGAATCGTAACCAACAAGTAAAATCCAGCCGAGACCATAAAAGTGACACAGTATAAGCTAAACCAAAAAAGTATTTTAGGGTTACTGAGAAGTTCAGACTTAAACGCCGACGCTGCGCTCTGCGGTGAGTATATCCCCTCCGACATCCAAGCTGATATGCCGAAAAAAACGGCTAATGCAAATAATAGACGAGATACTTTAATTGAAAAGTAAAATTGCGTAGTGTTTACTTCATCTACCAGTGTAGACTCCCCTCGGGGAGAGGTTTGTATGTGATCGTCCACGATTGATGTTCCCTTTACTGCTATTTTTAAGTTGATATTACTGCAAACTATGGAAAATATGCAGCCACAAAATAACTAGCATTCCATGGCTGCTTGCCGATTACTGCTTACTCTTAATTAGTCCTACCGGACCGCTATGAGTTGTCGCTGTAAATTGTAAGCTTGGAGTTTCTAAATGGATTACCAACCCTAAACTAGCGGCAGAGATAGATTCATCCGAATTGACTCGACCATCCGCGTTAAGATCTTGCCAAACCATTAGACGGTCAAAATTGCTATCTAATGCGTCTATCTTCAAGTCGCGATTGCTATCTAATAGCAGTAAAGTATCCAACTGAGTATCTGCATGACCAAAATGCACTTCATTAACACTGTCGAGCTCGCCGCTTCCGTTAAAGTCTATGAATAACATTCCGTCACTTTGACCTAAGGAAATCTCTCTGTCTGCTTGCGCGGACTGCCAGCGAACACCATTGTTATCTAGATCAAGCATAACAATGTACGTGTTATCAAGCAGATCGATGCTTCTCAGATGCTCTCGACATAACATATCGGGCCTAGTTACCCGCTGATAACCGCAGCGCATGTCATTGAGTATTTCATTTCCTTTATTCACGACTTTTTGATAATAGCTAGCAGCAGTCATCGCATCCTTGACATACGTATCGTAAACAAAATTTTCAACAGCTGTTTCAACACTATTACCAGCCGCGTAGCTGAACCCAACAGAGACTGCAGCCTTGCCAACAGCAACTACAGGGTTTTTACCTAACATTCGACCAACAGCATCGATCGTTTTACCAGTTTTAACCGCAACCACAAATGCAAGTGCCTCAGCTAACGCTTCTTGACCCTCACCATTCCATGCGTGACTAAAGCCTTGTACGCCACTGTTGAGCCTATCGGCGAGTTTACCTAAGTTTTGAAGCATTCCATTGACTTGTTTATAGGCTGAACTATTTGGGTCTAGGCCATTTAATATTTGCTTTAGCTTCAACTGGAATTGCGCGACAACGTTAGTAATATCGCCTGCATCTTCTTTAAATTGTTTAGCTTCTTTCTCTTTTTGACTATTTTGATTACTTGATGATGAGCCGCCTCCTCCGCCTCCGCCGTCAGAAAAACCTGAACCACCACCATAACCCCAGCTAATGAAGCCACCAAATCCGCCACCAGAATTACCTCCACCACAAGCTAGTGTGTAGCTTTCACATGAATAAACCACTGTGATTCGTTCTATTTCTGATAACTGGTAACCAGAACTGGCATAGTCACTATCGAAGTCTGCGGTATAACTAGGTTGAGTTTTATCGCACTCACCGATATAGCTCCACGCTTCATAATCACCATCGGAGAATAAAGGGTTTTGATTTTTTGACCAATAGCTCGCTTCATAAACAAAGCGGCCAAAAGCAACACGCTCCCCTTGTGTATACGCGCGATTACTATACCAAGAAGCAGGACAGTGATTTACACCTTGCTCCGGTAACTCAATCTCGCCATTTAATACTTGGTTTGCTTTATAAAAGTCGACTAATCCAAAACCAAATTTACCATCTCTGCCCTGTTGTCCCAGGTCTTCGGCACTGCCAAATAACGCTTGAATTAGCGTTTCTCTATCCACATTAGGGTTAGCTGATTTGAGCTTGGCTATACCAGCACTTACAATGGCTGCTGCTTGTGATGTGCCGGATAAAACAGCATACTCAGACTGATTTACATCAACCTGTAAATCGAATGTCTCTGAACTTCCGTGTGTTAACGTCAAGTTTGGAATAAGTAGAGTCGGGAAGCTTGTACTAAAATCGATCTTGCTAATGGTAGTATCTGCAATACCAACATCATAAGTAAATACTATCCCACTACCGTTAGCATCAGCGCATGTGTCTGTAGCATCTTTTAACCACTGCTTGCTTTCAGGGGATAGAGCATATTGTGTATCATGCTCATCCAATAGCGTTTTAGGCAGCGCTACCAAGCAATTTTCCACTAAGCTCAATTCATTTGGAAAGTCCTGAGTACCATTATCAATCTGAACAAAGTGCAGTTTATTTCCTACCTTATTGCTCACCGCAGTCACTCGATTACGATTCGTCATTGTCGAACGAATATTCACACCGGGCGCAACTAGATCAATACTGGCATTCTCAGCGGAAAAATATGCAAGATCCGTATTTTCATCGATCGCGCCAACGGCAATCACATTTCGATAAGCCGCTGGAAACGCTAGGTAGTCACCTTTATCTGATTGAGGTATCCCGTGATTTCCCGCAGCAGCAACAAAAATAATGTCTCTGTCATAGGCAAGTCTATCGATCACATCTCGAGTAGCAGATGAAAAGTATGGACTACTAAGCGACATATTAATCACTTGAGCACCTGAATTTGCACATTGCTCTATGGCACTAATTAGGTCTGAATCGCGGATAATAGAATTCTCACCATTAGCCGATCGTAGTAATTTTCGTACTTCAACGGATATTTCACCGTTCGCAAAAACAGGATCGGTAAGTAGTCCAGCGAGGTGAGTTCCGTGTCCAATCGCATCTTGATACCAGAAGCCTGCATACTCACTACTCAGCCCTGAAAATAACTGTGAGCTCAATTGGGAATGATTAAGTTGAACACCTGAATCGATCAGACACACTTTCGTTGTACCAACGGTCTGAACCTCCAGTTTAGAAAGCTTTGTTAACTGTTGCCAGTTAAGCTGATTTTGCGATTTATCACCCGCATTATGAGAAAGTAATTGAGGGAAATGATACCTATGATTTCCCTCAATCCGCAGTAAACCACCTTGATTAAGTGATTCTACAAGTAGAGAGTCAAGTTCATTCTGGGTAACGGTGAGAGAAGCATAAGTACGGATACCATCTGAAGATAACAGCGTTGACCGCGCAACAAATGCTGAGGGTAAATTTCCCTGAGTGTAGCTCACAACAATAGGTGTTGTATTCTCATCGGCTCCAGATGCATATATGTGCCCTACGGGCAAAAGTGCCAATAATAAACTTTGTGCAAGTTTACTAAATTTCATCTTCTATTCCTTTTTTATTATCTTTTTCAAAGTATTGAAGGGTTTATTCTATTTCCTATTCCACCATATGAAGTATTCAGCTAATAATTGAGAGACGCTTATTGAACAGTCGCTTGTTAAGTAGTCGCTGTGATTAAATCAAAAGACTAGAGTGCACGATTTGTCCAGAGCACTATCAACTAGTTAAGAAAGCCTAATGCTATTGCTGATGAAAATTTGTGACCCTAGTAAACAGTTGGGGTATGAGGTAACAAAGAGGCAAAAGAAATCTCTTCCGCCCCTTAAGCATTGCTTATTTCAAAGAGTACTTAGCTAAATCATATGGTGGGATCCAGATACCGTAAGACATTTGAAACGGAGGCTTTACTGGGTCAATAGGGTCTGGAATAACACGAGGAAAATCCCAAGGAACAGGTGTTAAGCCATTATCATGCAGTGTGCCACCTTCGACTAACTCAAGTAACTCGGCTGCATTATTCAGCTCTTGCATATCGTAGTTTTTATTTCTCATTTTATTTTCCTTATTACATTTATTGATAGAGCTTGTACTCTCGAGAGTATACTTTGCGATAAACCGCTAAGTTTTGGTGCCTCTATCATTTACACCTAGAAGTCTGCCGCCACAGACTTTTATTCACTCACACAGCTTTAGCTAAACCTAACGCTCTGTATTGATGAATTGCATTTAATTTCTCGCTATTTAATCGCTCTCTCAGATTAGAGTCTGTCGCCAACCAAGAAGGAGGAAAATTTATACCCTGAATAGTGAAGCGATTTACGTTGTCATTAGATGTCGCAGAGATTGATTCTTCATAGATTTCAAATACACCGTGATCAAACGGGATACCTGAAGCCGCAACGCGCTGCTGAAAGCGCTCACGTAAACCGCTGGCGGCTAAAGTTAATGCTCGATGATGGCAATAAGGATTATTTCCTCGCTTTCCAAAAAATACATGAGCAGTCCAATTGCAACCAGCTCGGCACAGTTTCGCGTATTTACATCCCTTACAATTACCCCACAAATGTGCAATCGACACATCGTCCATTTCTTGACTATTAAAATTCAGTTCTGGTGCATTTTCATAAATATCCTTCAATGTACGTTCCCTGATGTTACCCCCTGTATATTCTTCGCTCGGCAATGATGGACATCCCTTGATCTTGCCATCAGCTTCAATGCCGATAGCTCCTTGTCCCGCAACGCAACCGGTATAAAACGAATACTTACTCTCTTGCATAAAAGTCCCTCTAAGCAAACGTTCATAAGGACCAAAATAACCAACATTATTACCAGGTTGAATTATGAGATCGTCTTTTCTGCCACGAACTGACAGCAACCCCAATAATGGATACAGATCGAGTAATTCATAAGGCTGCATCAACATCTCATTATTATCAGCCGCATTCCCCATTGGCACGGCCAATTGGATTCGCCAGTTTTTGACGCCGACATCAATTAATTTTTCGTACAATAAAGGAAGGTCCTTTGCGCTTTTTCTTGTTACTGTAGTATTTACTCCAGTATGTACTCCCAAATCTTTAAATTGAGATAATGTGGTGAAGCATTGGCTCCACGAATCAGACTTGCCACGAATACTATTATGCTCATCTTCAAGACCATCAATAGAAACTGAGACTGCTTCAATGCCCGCTTGAGCCATGCGCTTTGCGGTTCCTCTGGAAATGCCGTAACCTCCAGTCGTCATGGTGACTCTCATACCTTTATTTTTTATTTCTGACGCAATCATCAACCAATCAGGACGTAGATAAGCTTCGCCACCTATTAAGGTCACTTCCTTTACGCCTAGATCAGCCATCTGTTTGATTAAATCAAACGCTTCCGTAGTCGACAGCTCATCAGCTCGTTTATCACCCGCACGAGAACCACAATGACTACAGGCTAAGTTACACTTTAAGGTAATTTCCCACACAGCATAGGTGCTCCGATCATACTCTCGAACCTTCACACCAGCGTTTTCTAATGTATTTGTCATGCCTTATGCCCCATTTCAAACACGCCAAATGTCATAGCGTCTCAAACTTAGGTCCAATCATGTCAGTCAAAAATTTGTAAGGCAAATTACAATAAATAAATTTATTGTTTAAAAACAAAAAGATAAAAATAGCTTCTCAAAAAATAAGAGTTTGATAAAAATTAGCGGGATTTTTAGCTCTGTTTTCATTAAGTAATAATGAAGCAGGTTAACGCTTGAGAGATTAAGCACTCGAATTCAGATGATGGTATACGACCTCTGATGAAGCGGTTAAAAAGCAAACTGCTTACAGGTAATCCCACGGTGGGATCACATCATCTTTCAACAATGCATTGAGTAAAAAGCGATTTGTCAGCAAGCAACAAAATAATGGGCACAACCGTGAAGAAGTGCATATTACTTATGCATTAAGCGCTGATAAATTACTAAAGAAACCAAACAGAAATGGCCAGAGCTTGCTGACTTAGTTGCAATTGATGGGCAAACAACAAGAATTGATACACACTTTTATCTATCCCCGTCCCTGAAGATGCGCAAATGCAACAAGAAGAAATTCTCCACCATTGGTACATAGAAAGTCAGCAACATTAGGTGCTAGGCTTGACGACGAATTCAGAGAGAAACTCTTCTAGAGTTAGTTTTGTTAAAAAAATATGCTCTCACCTCAAGTAATCAATGCTAGAGAAGCGTTCTAACAATGTATCAACTTGCATAAATAGTCTGCCTACCTCAAGAACATCCTCAAAATCAAAACCTTACATGAAGACAGGTTCTTAATCTTGTCCAGTGTCTAAATAAAACTCTTTGCTTATGCGCCATTCCTCTTTTTTGTTTATTCTAATGAAACGACACAGATTGCTAAACAACATCTTACTAGATGCTTATAGAATATTACTTTTTGATATTTTTTCCTCTAAACCAATGAATTTATTACTTTAATTTAATTTCTTAAAATTTGATTTTTTATTTTTTTATTGTTTTTATAATTTTCGGAGGCGAGCTGAACTCCCTCTAGAACAAGTCATCTTCTTTGGCGGAAGTGATGATAAATTAATAACTAACTTTGACGTGAGAAATAAAGATGAAAGAACTGAATTTAAATCAAGTTCAAGAAGTAAATGGTGCCGCTTGGACATCCGATCATTTAATTGCTGGTGGCCTTGATGGTGGACTGACTGGTGCAGGTGCTGCTGCTATTTATGTTGGTCTGGCAAGCAACCCTATTGGTTGGGTTACTGCTGGCATCATTGGCGTAGGTGCTGCGGGTGGCGCACTTTACTATGCTTTGGCTAAATAAGGAGTTAAGAACATGAGAGAATTGAAAAAAAATGAAGTTATACTAGTTGATGGTGCCGTTTCTGTATCAGGTCTTTGGGAAGCTGGTATTAAAGGTGCTATTGGCGGAGCTGGGTTTGGTGCTACAGTCGGATTTACACTCGGTACTGCGTCTACAGGAATTGGCGGTGCACCTGCTGGTGCTGTACTGGGGCTTATGGGTGGCGGTATTGGCTTTATAAGCGGCACTGTTAGTTACGCATTAATGCAGTAACTTTATTCAATTGGGGTGGTTTTATCACCCCAAATCAAGGGTGAAAATGAAAAGAAGCTTTTATAATTCAGCACTTGTTTTTTTTATCTTTTATGTACCTATTTTTTTATTTTGGGGTGATTTTTATGTTTTTTTGTTAGCTTCGTTGTTTTATGTTGCTCTAACATTTAGACGTTTATTTTATTTCGAAAAAAATGAAGCCTTTTGTTGTTTCTGTCCTTTTTTGCCTGCTGTTAAAATTAACTCTATTGAGTTAGTTGATGGAAAACTTTTTATCAACGGTTCTTCAAGGGTGTTGTATATGTTGGAGTCTAAAAAGAACATTGAAAAAATGGCTAAAGAAATTGCTATTTTTTTAAATAGTCGCCACTGAAACCAATTTAATTCATTGAATTACTTGAAGATCTAAACGATCTTACTACCCTCTAATTGCAGCTTTTTTGAATCACACAACCAAAACATTGCAATTTGAGTGTAAAAATAAAACCAAAACCAACCGCGCAAACACCACAAAAGCACCTGTTTCAAATCGAGCTTATTGATATTGTTTCACCCCGTCATGAGCTAGTGAAGCTAGCAAAACTCATTGACTGGCAGCGTCTAGAGGTCGAGTTCAAACAGCATTATGGCGATAAAGGCGCTGGCGCCAAGCCTATTCGTCTGCTTGCGGGCCTCGAATACCTGAAACAAATTCACAAATTGTCTGACGAAAATACGGTAGCCATGTGGTGTGACCACCCATATTGGCGAAAATGGGGTTGAATTAATGCTGTCACTCACGGTAGATGCGGGCCTTAAAAGTAATATTATTAAGCCTTCAAGCTTACGGGAAGTAGTCTTAGACAGCACCATCATGGAGAAAAATATCACCCATCCAACCGACAATAAACTACTAGAAAAATGCCGTGATAAACTGGTTGGTTTCGCTAAGCAAGCCGGTATTCGGCTTAGACAAAGTCATGAACGAGTTGGCCCTAAGACCGCACAAAAAGTAGCGCGCTATGCCCATGCCAAGCAATTTAAACGCATGAAGAAGCTCAAAAGCCACACATTGCGATCGATGGTAAAGTGCTTCGAGGTTGTTGGAAAGACAATGTGTACAATGCGCTAAATGTGGTTAGTGCATTTGATGAGGCTGAATTTGGCCTCATTTTTCTAGATAACGTAGTAGAGAGAATAGAATGAATAACATCCTAGAAAAGCCATATAAGTTTTCATTATCTATATTATTACTTATATTAATCCCTTTTTTATTTCATCTTAAATTAGATGCTGCCAGCATCCTAGCATTACTTAGCTTCATATCAAGTTTTCTCATTATAAATTCAATATTTATGAACCGCATTGTGAATTTTAAGATCGCAGAATGGATAATTTACATCATGGTCTCATTATTTTATTTACCTATGATGGATAAGTTTCCTGCATTTTTTATTTTTTGCATGGTTGTTTCTATCTATATCCTAAAAGTAGCTATATCAAAAATAAATGACGAAGAAGGGTGAATCTCTAATTTTATAATGATCAATTCCAACTACGCACTTTCCATTTATAATTTTCAAACTTGTTGGACTGATAATGTACCCATACGACCTCACTGCGAGATTATACCAAGACGAGATCATGAAAGTTTTATTATGTTCATCCTTAAACCAATTGAATTACTTGAAGATCTAAATGTTCTTACTACTCTCAAATTACAGATTTTTTGAATCACGCAACCAAAACATCGCAATTTGAGTGTAAAAATGACACCAGAATCAACTAGGCACACACCACAAAAACACCCGTTTTAATTCAAGCTTCTTGATATCGTTTCATCGCATCATGAGCTGGTGAAACTAGCAAAGCTCATTGATTAGCAGTGCTTAGAGAGCGGATTTAAACAGCGCTATGGCGATAAAGGCGCTGGCGCGAAGCCTGTCCGCCTGCTCACGGGCCTCGAATACCTGAATAAAACAAATTCACATACTGTCTGACGAAAACACCGAATGACTCCGAGCATTAAGAAGAAGCTCAAGCGGCGCAATGCGATAGAGCCAATCATCGAACACGCAAAACACGGGTGGTAACCTGGCTCTTAACCGCTCAAAAGGAAAGCTCGGTGATAGGCTTAACACAGTGCTGCAGGCGTAGGCCAAAACTGCCGTAAAATTTTAGCCCAATAGCGACTTTTTTATGCCTTTTTTTATCAGTTATTAGCTGCGCGAAGCGCTATGCAATAACAAAATTTTGGATAAAGATAATACTAATTCTGGATTTATTTGGTTCGGCAAACCTAAGCATTAAATCGTCAACATTCAGGAACGACCACTTAGGTTTTTTCATAATTTAAAATATGAAAACCGATATTTACATTTAACACAACCATTAAAATAAAAGATATGACTTGGGAAGTTACACTGTTTAATTCACAACAAACTTTAGCGTTAAATAACACCCGACAAAAACTAAATTACAAAACCACAATCAAAGTAAAAACTTATAAAATGGTTGCAAATAAAAACAATCAACATTACTTACTAAAAAGCCAATTATTTATATAATAATTACATCCGAACTTACACAAAAAACACTACCATTTAACTCTTGAATTTTATTAGACATTTGACCCTTGCTCTAGCCAAACGAAATGATTTTTCGAAGGACCCCATCTCACCTCTTCAACAACCCCTCTACAACTAACATAAAAAACTTAACTAAGACTAGGCTAATTTATAACCTATCTTGGGGTAAGCTAACTGCATCAGTATCTACCGAGTACAACGATTAGTTTTAAACCATTTAAAACTGGATAGTATAAAACAATTCAACTCCCCTCATCCTTCAACCCTTTAAAAACAAAATAAAAAATAACTAAACCAGATAAGGCTATATAATAATCAACAGCTTGAAGGCTACCTACTTCACCAACCCTTTTACTCAAGAAAACAAAAACACTATATAAAACCAAGGAAAGAAATGAATAATCACCACTCTTTTTTCTATAAATTAAGCCATGAAAACAAACCAAACTTAATAATACACCAGGCAAAAAGAATACTAAATCACCAAATTTAGGTTGATGAACACCAACCATGACACTTTGTATCATTGCAACAAAGAAAACAAAAAAAATACTATTGATTACAAAAATTGATACTTTAATACTCATTTTTTCTCTCTCAAAAAGATAAAAATAAAGGGGAAGAAGTTCTTCCCCATTCTATTTTATGAATAAATAGCTAATAATCCACCAGTAATTGCACCACCTGCGGTACCAATTGCAGCTGCCGTCGCCACATTCCCCCAAGTTAATGCAACGGGGATAAATAGAAATGCAAATCCACCATTAACTTGCTGTACTTGACCCATTGATAATGTATTCATTCAATTACTCCTTTTTTAATTTTTAATTTTTAATTTTTAATTGCATTATAAGTTGCAATACCAGATATAATAGCAGAAAAAGCTGCAACTTCACCATAAACAGCAATGGCAAAGAACAAAGGTACAGCGCCACCATTTACTTCTTTAATTTGATATTTTTTTATTTCTTTCATTTTAACATCCATAAAAATTTAAATTTAGCTAAAAACCATATTCAACATATTTTAAGAATAAATAGCTAATAATCCACCAGTAATTGCACCACCGGCAGCACCAACAGCTGCAGCCGTTGCTACATTACCCCAAGTCAAAGCGACTGGAATAAATAAGAATGCAAATCCACCATTAACATGTTTAACTTGTTCCATTGACAATGTATTCATTTTATTATTCCTTATTTTTTGAATCCACTTCTAACAGCATTATAGGTAGCAATTCCTGAAACAATAGCAGAAAAAGCTGCAACCTCACCATAAACAGCAACGGCAAAAAACAGAGGTACAACCCCTCCATTAACTTCCTGAATTTCACATTTATTAATTTCTTTCATTTTTTTCTCGCATTTATTAAAAATTAAATTACCTCACCACCATAAATACTAGGTAGCATTTCTATATAAGGGAAAATTAAAAACTCACCCTGAAACAAAATTTAATTCAAAACAAAACAACTGTCAAATATATAGAAAAAAATAAAACCTTATAAAACAACAAGAAGTAGAAATATAATAAATACATAACCTTTAACATCTCTACTTAACAAATAAAACCATTAAAGAACACAAAAAAGCATAAGAACCGTAATTTTACTATTGTAAATATTAAGAAAAAATCAAAAGACAACAAAGACATTGGAAATCTAATAGCAAAATAAAATCACAACCATTAAAAAATTAACAACTTATAAAACAGTCAACCCAAATGTTTTTCATTAAACAAAAACTTCAAAGCAAAAAAAGAAACAGCATAACAAAACGAATAAAGAGAAACATCTAAAAACAACAACCAGAAATTAAAATCATCACTAAAAAAAGAAAACTCCCAATTAAAATATGACACAACTAAAACATACATAATCGCTGATACCACTATCAACATTTCAAACTCCAAAAGTTCATCAATAGTAAATAAAACCCCATAAAAGGGGTTTTTAGTTTCATTCTAAAAATAAGTCGTGATATCGATAGGCCCTAAGCATGGGTCTGAAGGATAAAACGGCCCTTGATACCTTGGCGCTGTTGTAGGCAGGGAAGTACTGCCGCCATAAATTTTTTCTAATTGATATGTTAATTCAATCATTTCTCGTACCTTTTGATTAGTTTTGTTCATTTTATTTTCCTTATTACCTCAAGCTCCCGAGTGAGAGTGATTACTCGAAATCGTTTACTAGCTCAGAACAAATTCTCCACCAGCAGAAGTATCTGTATAAGGCTCATTTTCAATATTTAACTTACACACAGGTGCTTGTGTTGATTCACCCATAGGCATTTTCCTAGCCTCATAAATATCCTTATCCACCTCAACAGCTTCACCGTATCGAAGCTCGATCACACGATCAGCACTGGCTATGGTTTCAGGGCGGTGAGCGATAATGATACGAGTTATATCTAAAGACTTAACTGCAGTATTAACTGCATATTCAAGCTTGGTATCAAGATTACTCGTAGCCTCATCCATAAATAAAATTTTAGGTTTGCGATATAACGCACGAGCTAATAGTAGGCGCTGAATTTGACCACCAGATAGTGCAGCTCCCATGTCACCAACCAGCGTGTTATAACCCATAGTCATATTAGCAATATCTTTATCTATAGCTGCAACCTGAGCAGCCCACTCTACTTGCTTCATATCTAACTGCGGATCAAAAAATGAGATGTTATCGGCTATTGATCCAGATAGTAGCTGATCATCTTGCATAACTCCGGCTATTTGAGAGCGATAGCTACCTAAACCTAATTGACGAATATCTTGATTATCAACCAATACCTTTCCATCATCAGGCTCAAAAAGTCCAAGCATAATTTTTGCGAGCGTTGTTTTACCACAACCAGAAGGGCCTATTATTGCAACAGATTCACCAGCTTCAATTTGCAAATTAAGTGATTTAAAAATAGGTGCGTCTTTTTGATTATATTTATAGGCAATATTTTGTAGCTCAATCTTTCCCGTTAATGGAGAGCCTGATATTTTTCGCTCAATATCTTGTTCTTTATCTGTGAGTGTAATATCACCTAAGCGATTGAAGTGCAGGTTCAGCATTTTAAATTCAATGGCTTTCTCAACAAGACCTGCCATTTTTTCTACGAACTGTCTTTTATATGCCATAAAGGCAAATAACATCCCTACCGTTAGGTCACCATCCATCACTAATAAAGCAGCAAAATAGATAACCAGTACGTTTTCAACGCCAAAAATAACTTTATTTACTGCTTCATACCCGATATTTAAATGTCCAACGCGTATACCTGCGTTCAGACTATCCGCATATTTATTATGCCAAACACTTTGTCTTTGTACTTCACGACCAAATAGCTTTATCGTTTGTATTCCGCGAATGGTTTCCATGAAGTTAGATTGCTCTTTTGCAGAATTCACAATGACTTCTTCCGACATTTGCCTCAATGGTCGGTACATTGCAATTCTGAAAATGGCATATAACACAATGGCAACTAGCACTACGAAGCTCAATTTGGGGCTGTAAATAAAAATCATCACTAGTGTGGCAATTGCCATAATACCATCGATGATAACTTCAATTACTCCCTGAGTTAGTAGGTCTTTCACTTGTTGTAATGAGCCAAAACGCGAAACCACATCACCAATATGGCGCTTTTCAAAGTACTTTAAAGGTAAGCGTATTAAATGATAAAACAGGTTGGAGCCAAGCTGTATACTCATCAAGTTTCCAAAGTGTAATAGCAAAACACTCCGAACGGCACCAGTTATCATTTCAATTAGCATAAGAAGGCCAAAGCCTATCGCCAATATCGCGAGTAAGTTCTTGTCGTAGCTGAGCACAACTTCGTCGACAACTAACTGCATATAGTAAGGACTTGCAATCGCGAACGCCTGGAGTAATACCGATAAAATAAACACTTTACCAAGTGTTGATTTCATCCCAGTCACCTTGCTCCAAAAGTCAGATAACTTCAAGTTTACTCTCGTATCCTCAGAGCGAAACTCCTCTGTTGGATTTAGCTCTAAAGCAACACCAGTAAAATGCTTAGAAAACTCGCTTAATGTATATTTTCGTAAACCAACTCCAGGGTCATGTATTTCGACTCCGCGACTTGAAACTTTTTTTAATACCACAAAGTGGTTCATATCCCAATGTAAAATGCAGGGGGTCTTGAGCTTAGGTAGATGCTCTAAGTCTAGCCGTAGTGCTCTTGTGCTAAACTTTAACTTATCAGCAATCTGCATCAACTCTTCTAAATTTGCTCCTTTGAGCGATATTTCGTGTTCACGTCTAAGCGAAGTAAGATCGGTTTTATGACCATGGTATGCCGCTACCATAGCTAAGCTAGCTAAACCACATTCAGCGGCTTCAGTTTGCAAGATCACAGGTAGACGCTTATTGCCACTAAATCTCAATAAATGCATAGGATTTTCCATTACAACGCTCCTTTGATGCTGTAAATTGGTTCAAATAACCACTCAAATAATGAGCGACTATCAACCATAATGTCGGCTTCTAGTAACATTCCAGCTTGGAGCGGAACTGTCGCGCCATAGGCATTAGCAGACTGAGATTTAAGACTTACAACTACTTGATATACCGGTTCTCGCAAAGATACAGGGGCATTTGCTTCATTAGGTAATAAAATTGATTTAGAAACTGTATTAATATGCCCTTCATATATGCCAAAGCGCTGATATGGAAATGCTTGGTAACGGATCCGAGTAAGCTGCTCGGGTTTTACAAAGCCATAAGCTCTCGTTGGCACAAACAAAATAGCCTCCAACTCCGCATTATGCGGCAAGACAGTCATTATGGGAGTTTGTCCATTTGCAACCATCCCCGGTTTAACAAGTAGATTGCTAACTTTGCCATCCATTTGGCTCAGTATATTGTAGCTCTGCTGGCCTTGTGCTTGTCTGATTTGTTGGTTGATACTTGCGAGTTGTGACTGAAGGCTTACTTGTGTTTCTCGATGATCTATAGGTAACTGCGCTAGCTCATATTGAAGTTGACTCATCTGTTCTCTTTGACTGGATAGCCGCGACAACAGCTCTTCTTGCTGCTGAGTAATAGCTAATAAGTTGTCTTTTTGAGTCTTTAAGTCATTACCTGAAGCAAACCCCTTTGTGATAAGTGCTTCTGTATTTTTGACTCGCTCATCGCTAAGCGCTACTCGCTCGGATAGTAGTCGTAACTGGTTTTTAGCCTTTTCTAGCTGAATTGATAAACTTGCGATCTGAGACTCAAGTTTATCCTGATTCATATCTCTCAACTTTATTTGATTCGCAAGATTTTCTTGCAATAGCTGCTTTTGCTTTTCCAACTCAGTGACAATCGCGGCATTCATGTCTGCACCAGAAGTCAGTACCCGCTCCATACGAATCGTTGCGAGCACTTCACCTTTCTTAACAGACTGACCTTCTTCTACCAGGACTCTATCAACTACCCCTGTGCCGAGCGGATAAATTTTACTAACCCCCTGAGTTGGTCTCAGGTAACCAGAAACCACTTCTTTTCTGTGGTACTCTCCTAGGAATAAATAAGCGCAACCTATAACTACGATAAGTACAATTACACCTAATATCCAGTTGAATGACATATGAGTAGCGAGGGTAACTTCACCATCTAGTTTATGCCCTTGATGTAATAACGCTTCTTTTCTGAATAAGTCAGACATTATGCCACCTTATTGTCAGGCAACGCTGCAGAGTTAAAAATTCTCCATTCGTCGTTATCACGCGTCATCATGTGAACGTTGCTTGATACCTGAACAACTTCATTACCTTCAATTGTCGCTTCAAACCTTAAGCTATCTCGCACAATTAATAGGTCAGGTTGCTTTGAGATAAGCTCTACACCTTGTAATGAAAGTTTGAACTTAAATTGCTGTCTCATACCAGAAAACTGCTGATAATTTGCTTCAATAAGTGGAGAGTTACTACAATAAAATTGCGCTAAGTTATCTAACTCACCATTACATATTAGTTCGTAGTAATTATTAAAGTATTCTTCTAACGTCATTTTTAGTGCCTATTCAAACTAATAAAGTGGTTTGATAATGCCTATAGTTCACTTACATTTCAAACAAGCAAAAAAAACAAAAATAACCATAGCTAACAACAAGTTGACTCAAAGCATTATGAAAGGATATGGATATTATTTGATAATATTAGGGTTGTTTTGAAGGCTAGTCGGCAGACGTATTACATGGTGCAAGCGCTAAATAAACTGGTTTTCCACTTAAGCTTGAGTGCATGTTTATTTCATCTTCACTTGATTTCCAAAAAAATATATTCGATCGAGTGTGATAAAACTGAACCGCAAAACCAGTACTTTCATCATCTGTACAAATAAAATAATCTACAGAGATGTCAGGGTACGTATTGGACTGTTCAAATATCATGTACCCGTAACTTGCATTGGGTGTGATCTTGAGTATTCTCTTGCCAGTAGTGAGTTGAGGCGTATCTTTAAGCGCGTACTGTATGATTCCGCTGGAGTGTGAAAAGAAAGGCTTAAAATGGCTATCAGTCGAGAGGTACTCAAATAGTACCTCTTCCTTATGAACGGGTCCTTGTTCAATTTGATTGCGTATTGACTTCACTCCCCCTCCGGCCAAAATGTATTCCACTGGCTGAGGGATAAAAGTTAACTCTTTAATAAGTATAACATTGGTTAAAAGCCAAACAGCACGCATCAATCGAGCGACCCTTTTAGCTTACATAAAATGCTTTGTGGTTTTATCGTCCATACCACAGGCCATGCTGTCCTGATTACACATCACGCTGTAGGTCAATAGCTCCTTTACTATTTCATTAGTACCAGCACCATTAACGCTAGATGCTTGTGATTTAGTTAGTTGCTTTAGTTGCTTTTTTTTAATTGAAAGTTTCATTTTTTTATTCCGTTTTATTGTAGAGCAAGGTCTAGCATAGCGATAAATCAAAAACTTGCTATTAGCAAAACCTTAGGAAAGCTAATTTGAATATTAGGATAAGTATCTCAATAAATTTGACTGGATAAATTAGATCCCCTAGACTAAGTTTTCCTTATTACATCTGCATTTCTCGCATATGTACCAGCCCGAGGCACCGCCATGCTCTCGGGCTTTTTTATTTGTTCTCAAAGACCGTGATTGCATTTTGCTTACGTGTGATAGCAAAAGTTAGATAACTGCCATCATTATCGATTAGCCTCATATTTAACAGATTTCCTTGTTCACTAGGATCGTAGGACTTTAGTTCATTTTGCGATAAAGCTTCGGGGTCAAACTCCATTAGCTTTTTACCGTCAAAGTAAATTAACTCTGCTCCAAATAATGTAAAGTTGGGGAAAAATGGTTCAACGTAGGTGCTTTGCCCAGTAAATGCTCCCTCTTCGAGATCGTATAGCCGTACCTCTCTGAAAAAATTCTGCGTAATACACTTTGACTCTGTAAAGCAGGTAAACCAAAGAACATCTCTTATCGGCAGTAGGCGTTGCTTTCCAGTCATACTGTCTATAAGAAGCGCTCTATTTATCTTGCCCTTTTGTACCACTACAGCTATCTGAGAATCATTAGACGCTTCAATCTCAACCACTTTCTCATCAAATGAGAATTCATTGACTAACTTACCAGTGAGGTCAAACACCTTGATATCTTTATCTAATCTTATATAAATCAATGAATTACTTTTATTCACCTTAACCCGATAAGCAAACTCATCTAACTGTACTTGGCGAATAACACGGCCTTGCTTGTCTAAAAAACTAAGTAAATGCTCATTAATATGATCAACATTGGAAATAACAACAAATTGATCCATATTTTCCAATGCTGCGGCATCTCTGGCCCCTGCAATATCCAGCTGCTTGACAAGATCTTTTGAATACAGTGTAGTTACCACTTCAAAGTCTTTTTGTTGCGCCAAATATTTATCTTTTGCTACACGCCAAATATTCCTATACTCGACTGATGAGTTATTTTTGATGTTCTCAACTTCAACTCCCAGATCGATGTCAAATGCTTTGACACTTTGGGACAGTAAATCAAACCAATATAGCTGGTTATCAACAATCGTAAAGTTGTTTACGACTCCTGTAATGGTTGCTACCTGGACTAGGTTACTGCCTTCAACATCGGTATAAAAAACTTCTGTAAACTCACTTTGCATCCGTTTGAAATACACTCGTCCGTTACTGGAGTCATAATGCAGTAATTGATCGCCAAATGAACTTGCGTTTGGAGAAGATATTCTAAACTCAAGCTCTCTTTTTCTATCGAAAATATAAAGTGCAGCAGTATGGCTCTTTTCACGAAAGCCTAGCTTGTCATAGAGTAGATAACGATTATCAACTTCTAATAGGTTGCGAATTTGCTTATCACATCCCATTACTTTTTGCGCATCAGTTTCCTTCAAATAATCAATACGCCATATGGCACAAGCACCATCTGCAGTTTTCTCTCTGTAGAATAGGTGCGAAAGAGAAGTAGAAAAACCTAAAGGCTCTACACTGCTGTCAGGAAAAGTAAATTTCTTTGCATCATCGTGTTTCATCGAACGAACAACAATAGATTTACTCGTGTCAGATTCCGACAAATAAGCATAATAATTGCTGTCAGGGTGCAATATTAAATAACTGTAATATGCCTCTTGCCAAGTGATAGCTCGCTCCTCAAAACTATCAAATGAATGCTCTTTAAAAGCGCTGAGCGCTTGATTCTCATTTTTTTTAGCAGGGAGGAAATAAAGCATTGATAGCGTGATTGCTACAACAAGAAGCATTAAGCCAATAAGTATTGTGGAGTAATTTTTTTTAGATTTTTTAGTGGGTGGTGGGGTTACTTCTGGATTACTAGATTGGCCGCCATCTTCAAAAAGAACAATTTCTCTATCTACCGCTAAGCTATAACCTTTACGGTAGTGAGTCTTAATAATAACGCCTTTGAACTTTTCTGACTTTAGCAGTTTTCTGAGTTCAGAGATCGCTCTATTTATTGCGTTATCATCAACATAATGCTGACACCAAACGTCATCAATTAAGTCTTGTCTAGTTATAATTTGATCGATGTTAAGTAACAAATAGCAAAGAATCTTATAAAGCAGTGGCTCTAATTCTCTACTTTCGTCACCATCAGTGATTGTTTGCTTTTTGGGATCTAAAGTCCATTGAGCAAACTTAACAAATTGGACTGTTCTAGTGAAATTTACTTCTTTCATCACTTTTCCGTGCTTTACCTCATCCATGAAGCCTGCGAGTTTCCATTATCGAGAAGACAATACCTATTCTAAGATAACAAAGTTATTTTTCAATAAATACGAACAATTAAAGTAGCATAAAATATAACTTTACCAACCACATTTAACCTAAAACTTAACGTTAAAAACAATAAGTTCAAGGGAATACGCTCACTTATACCCATTACAAATACAAAAGACAATATCGAACCATTATTTCTTTTTTATCATGTAAAAAATGTTATTTTTCCTGGATATTTCAAAGTTCAGAGTACCAATAAAAAATAGAATATAAAAACAGAAAGTTACAGCCCATTCTATATAAAAAGAAGCAAGTGATGCTGTTCAATGCTTGAACAACTCTCGATACCTATTTGCATCGATGCATGCATAACAAATCTTCCTAGTATGGGAATGTCTATAAAGCTTTACACATTGTCAGCTAGAAATAGTGTGAAGAAATAACTTAGCAGATCCGCTCTCACACCCGACTACTACCTCAGTATCTACGTACCGCAAGGCAAAATTAAGCCATTTAATTGATTTAAATTGCATGGTATATCCGCCCTAAAATTTAATGCAATGGCTCTAATAGCTAGATAGCAAGCCCTTAGCTCTTTACCTGTACGCATAAAAAAACCCACGCGATGCGTGGGTTTCCAATAACCAGATAGGTGGTTGCTTATTTGCGCAGCTGGCGAATAACGCGTAGTTGAGCAAGGGCTTCTTCTAGTTGTACTGCAGCTTGTTGGTAATCCAACTCACCGCTAGTACCAGAAGCCATTTGCGCTTGCGCTTCACGTTTAGCTTCTTCAGCAGCTTGCTCGTCAAGCTCTTCCGCACGAATAGCAACGTCCGCTAGAACAGTTACTGTTTGTGGTTGAACTTCAAGCGTACCGCCTGCAACGTAGATAACTTCTTCTGAGCTATCCGCTTTAACCAAACGTACCATACCAGGTTTTAGGCCAGTCAGTAGTGGCGCGTGGCCTGGATGAATACCAAGCTCGCCTTCACTACCTGTCACTTGGATAGTAGTCACAGCGCCAGAGAACAAGCTCTGCTCTGCACTTACTACATCAAGGTGTACTGTCATTGCCATAACAACCTCCTAATTACATGTTTTTAGCTTTATCAACTGCTTCGTCGATTGAGCCAACCATGTAGAATGCCTGCTCAGGCATATCATCGAAATCACCGTTTAGGATGCCCTTAAAGCCAGAGATTGTGTCTTTAAGAGATACGTATTTACCAGGTGCACCTGTAAATACCTCAGCAACGAAGAACGGCTGAGATAGGAAACGCTGGATCTTACGTGCACGAGATACAACTTGCTTATCTTCGTCAGATAGCTCGTCCATACCTAGAATTGCGATGATGTCTTTCAGCTCTTTATAACGCTGTAAAACTGTTTGAACGCCACGTGCAGTGTCGTAGTGCTCTTGACCGATAACTTGTGGGTCAAGCTGACGTGAAGTTGAATCTAGAGGGTCTACCGCAGGGTAGATACCTAGAGACGCGATATCACGAGAAAGTACTACTGTCGCATCTAAGTGAGCAAACGTTGTTGCTGGAGATGGGTCAGTCAAGTCATCCGCAGGTACGTATACCGCTTGGATTGAAGTGATTGAACCTGTCTTAGTTGATGCGATACGCTCCTGTAGAACACCCATTTCTTCAGCTAGTGTAGGCTGGTAACCTACTGCTGAAGGCATACGACCTAGAAGTGCTGATACTTCAGTACCTGCTAGTGTATAACGGTAGATGTTATCTACGAAGAATAGTACGTCACGACCTTCGTCACGGAACTTCTCAGCCATTGTTAGACCAGTTAGTGCAACACGTAGACGGTTACCCGGTGGCTCGTTCATCTGACCATATACTAGTGATACTTTGTCTAGTACGTTTGAGTCATTCATCTCATGGTAGAAGTCATTACCCTCACGAGTACGCTCACCAACACCTGCGAATACTGAGTAACCGCTGTGCTCGATTGCGATGTTACGGATAAGTTCCATCATGTTTACGGTTTTACCTACACCCGCACCACCGAATAGACCAACTTTACCACCTTTAGCGAATGGACATACAAGGTCGATAACCTTGATACCAGTCTCTAGAAGTTCAACTGAGCTGCTCTGCTCTTCGTATGATGGTGCTGCACGGTGAATAGACCAACGCTCTTCTTCACCGATAGGACCCGCTTCGTCAATCGCGTCACCAAGTACGTTCATGATACGACCTAGTGTTGCTGTACCAACTGGAACCTTAATTGGCTCAGCTGTACCTTGTACTGGAGTACCACGACGTAGACCGTCAGTACTACCTAGTGCGATACCACGTACCACACCGCCACCTAGCTGCTGTTGCACTTCTAGTGTCAAACCAGCTAAGTCGCCTTCTGTAACTTTTAGTGCGTCATATACGGCTGGCACGTTGTCTTGTGGAAACTCGATGTCCACAACGGCGCCGATAATTTGGACGACCTTACCTAAACTCATGTCTATTCCTCTTATTAAACTTTGCCGAAGCGTTACACGGCAGCCGAACCGCTCACAATCTCACTGATTTCTTGTGTGATTGCGGCTTGACGTGCCTTGTTGTATACCAGCTGTAGCTCATCAATCAGGCCACCTGCGTTATCAGTTGCGGCTTTCATCGCAACCATACGGGCAGCTTGCTCAGAGGCAGCATTCTCAACTACGCCTTGGTAAACCTGAGACTCAATAAAGCGCACAATTAGTGTCTCTAAAATCGCCTCTGGGCTTGGCTCATATAAGTAATCCCAAGCGTGAGCTGATACTTCTTCTTCAGCTTTTGGCAAAGGTAATAACTGATCGATAACAGGCTCTTGTTTCATTGTGTTGACAAACTTGTTGTACACAACGAATAAGCGGTCAATTTTGCCTTCTTCGTATGCATCTAGCATTACTTTTACAGGACCAATTACGTCCTGTATTGAAGGTGTATCTCCCAGCCCTGCCTTTTTGGCTTCAAGCGAACCACCAAAACGTTTAAAGAAACCAGCAGCTTTGCTACCTAGTGTTGCGAACGACGCCTCAACACCCTTTTCTTTCCACGCTTTCACGTCTTTCGCTACACGCTTAAACTCGTTTGAGTTTAAGCCACCACAAAGACCACGGTCTGTAGAGATAACGATATAACCAACTCGTTTCACATCACGCTCTTCTAGGAACGGGTGATGGAAATCAAGATTAGCCTGAGCAACACGACCGATCACTTTGCGTAAGTTCTCAGCGTATGGACGACTAGACGCTACGCGTTCTTGTGCCTTCTTCATTTTAGAAGCGGCAACCATCTCCATTGCGCTGGTGATCTTTTGAGTATTCTTGATACTCCCGATCTTGCTTTTTATCTCTTTTCCGCTGGCCATGACTCTCTCTCCGAATCTCGGTGAGTAGTTACCTACTCACCTTAATAACACATTACCAAGTTTGCGTAGACTTGAACTTATCAAGAAGCTCTTTAAGCTGCGCTTCGATCTCGGCGTTGTAGTTACCAGTTTCATTGATTTGAGCCATTAGCTCTGCGTACTCGCTCTTAGCAAATGCGATTAGGCTTGCTTCGAAATCAAGGATCTTATTGATTTCGATATCTTTTAGGAAGCCTTTCTCTACTGCAAATAGCGATAATGACATATCAGCAACAGACATCGGTGCGTACTGTTTCTGCTTCATTAGCTCTGTTACACGCTCACCGTGTTCAAGCTGTGCACGTGTTGCATCATCAAGGTCAGAAGCGAACTGAGAGAACGCCGCTAGTTCACGGTACTGAGCTAGCGCTAGACGGATACCACCACCTAGTTTCTTAACAATCTTAGTTTGAGCTGCACCACCTACACGAGATACCGAGATACCAGCGTTAACCGCTGGACGGATACCTGCATTGAACAAGTCAGTTTCTAAGAAGATCTGACCGTCAGTGATTGAGATAACGTTGGTAGGTACGAATGCAGAAACGTCACCACCTTGAGTTTCAATGATTGGCAATGCCGTCAATGAACCTGTTTTACCTTTCACTTCACCATTTGTGAACTTCTCAACGTAGTCAGCGTTTACACGAGACGCACGCTCTAGAAGACGTGAGTGAAGATAGAAAACGTCACCAGGGTATGCTTCACGGCCTGGTGGACGCTTAAGTAGTAGTGAGATTTGACGGTAAGCAACAGCTTGCTTAGACAAATCATCATATACGATTAGTGCATCTTCACCGCGGTCACGGAAGTATTCACCCATAGTACAACCAGAGAACGGCGCTAGGAATTGTAGCGCTGCAGATTCTGATGCAGAAGCAACTACTACGATAGTGTTTGCAAGTGCACCGTGCTCTTCTAGTTTACGTACTACGTTAGCAATTGTTGACGCTTTTTGACCAACCGCTACGTACACACACTTAACGCCTGTGTCTTTTTGGTTGATGATAGCATCGATTGCTAGTGCTGTTTTACCAGTCTGACGGTCACCGATCACAAGCTCACGCTGACCACGACCAACTGGGATCATCGCATCGATAGACTTATAACCAGTTTGTACTGGCTCATCTACTGATTGACGCTCGATTACGCCAGGTGCGATTTTTTCAACTGGTTCAAAACCATCGTTATCAACAGCGCCTTTACCGTCGATTGGCTCACCTAGCGTGTTAACAACACGACCTAGTAGACCACGGCCTACTGGTACTTCAAGGATACGACCAGTTGATTTAACTTTTACGCCTTCTTTAAGGTCAGCGTATGGACCCATTACTACAGCACCTACTGAGTCACGCTCAAGGTTTAGTGCGATAGCATAACGGTTGCCAGGAAGCTCGATCATCTCACCCTGCATACAGTCAGCAAGACCGTGGATGCGGATGATACCGTCGGTAACAGATACGATAGTACCTTCGTTACGCGCTTCACTTACAACTTCAAACTGCTCAATGCGTTGCTTGATCAGTGCAGAAATTTCTGTGGAATTAAGTTGCATGCTCTTTTTCCCAATTACGATTGTAGCGACGTCGCAAGACGATCTAACTTGCCGCGAACAGAACCGTCAATTACGGTGTCACCGGCTTTAATCACTAGGCCACTTACAATGGCTTCGTCGATGCTACAATTCAGCTTAACTTTGCGTGCGAAACGTTTCTCAAGTGCCGCGACCAATTTTGCTTGCGTATCATCTGCAAGCACTGTTGCTGAAACCACATCTACTTCGATTTCTTTGTCATAGTCTGCTTTTAATTCAGCAAACAATTCTGCAACAGCTGGGATGGCGGCTAAACGCTCATTTTCGGCCATCAGCTTGATAAGATTTTGACCTTGTTCGTTGAGTTGCTCAGCACATAACTTGATAATGATTTCAGACTGCTGTGATTCAGTAGCAATGCTACCAAGTAGCGCCTGAACCTGCTCGTCGCTGGTAACTTGACCAGCGAAGAACAGCATTTCATTCCAAGCTTCAACTGTGCCTTTTTCAACGGCAAGTTCAAAAGCCGCTTTAGCGTATGGGCGAGCGATAGTAGTCAATTCAGACATGCTCATACCCTCCTACTTAAAGCTCAGCGACAAGTTTTTCAACGATGTCACTGTGTGTGGCTTGATTGATTTCACGCTCTAAAATCTTCTCAGCGCCTGCGATAGAAAGTGCAGCGACTTGTGAACGCAGCTCTTCTTTCACACGATTGCGCTCAGACTCAATTTCAGAGTGTCCCTGAGCAATGATTTTTTCACGCTCTTGCTGACCACGAGTAGTCTCTTCGTCAACAATCAGCGCAGCACGCTTCTTAGCTTGTTCGATGATTTCAGCCGCTTGTGCTTTCGCTTCTTTCAACTGTTCAGCACCTTGTGCACGTACGCGCTCAAGTTCTTTCTCAGCTTCATCAGATGCCGCTAAACCATCTTCAATTTTCTTCTGGCGAGCTTCAATCGCACCATTTAGTGGTGGCCATACGAACTTCATACAGAACCATACGAAGACCACAAATGCGATTAATTCACCTATTAGAGTGGCGTTTAAGTTCACGACCGCTCCTCCTTACTTGACAGTTGTTCGTTTCAGGTATTTTGCAATATTAAAGAGCGAACAACATGTACATAGCGATACCTACACCGATCATTGCAACGGCATCGATAAGACCAGCTAGGATGAACATTTTAACTTGTAGTGAAGGCGCAAGCTCAGGTTGACGAGCACATGCTTCTAGGAACTTACCACCCATGTTACCGAAGCCTAGTGCAGTACCGATAGCACCAAAACCGATTAGTAGTGCAACAGCGATAAGTTTAATAGCAACTGCGATTTCCATTTTTATCTCCAAAGTTTTAATAGTAAATTAAAGTTTAAGTTTAAATTTAAGTTGTAAAAATCTTTATTATTCAGCTAATTAGTGACTTTCTGTACTAGCCATGCTGAGGTAAACGATAGTCAGCATCATAAATACGAATGCCTGAAGTACGATTACCATAATGTGGAATACTGCCCACACGAAGTGCAGTGGTAACTGCATCAAACCAATTGCACCGATAAGGATGAAGATCATCTCACCTGCGTATAAGTTACCGAACAAACGAAGTGCTAGCGAGAACGGCTTAGCAACCAATGCGATTGTTTCAAGTAGTAAGTTAAACGGGATCAACACTGCCATCATTAGTTTGTTTTTAGAGCTAAATGGGTGCAATGTTAATTCTGCAATAAAGCCACCGATGCCTTTGATTTTAATTGAATAACCGATCATCAGAATAAACACGCCTAGCGCCAGTGCTGCAGTCATGTTTAAGTCTGTTGTAGGTACAATCTTCATGTACACATCGTGTGAATCCATACCAAATGCTTGTTCACCAACAAAGCCAGCGAATGCAGGTAGGAAGTCAACAGGAACTAAGTCCATCAAGTTCATTAGGAATACCCAAACGAAGATCGTTAGGGCTAAAGGTGCAACTAACTTGCTGTTACCATGATAAGTGTCACGTACGTTGGCACCAACGAACTCAACAACCATCTCGATAAAGCACTGGAATTTACCAGGAACACCTATAGTGGATTTTTTAGCGGCACTTCGGAAGATCCATAAAAATATCAGACCTAAACCGATTGACCATGCGAGGGTATCTACATGCCATGTCCAGAAACCACTATCCGCACATGCTTTGTTGAAGGCAAGACCGGCATCGGTCGAGCACATCTTGGCATTGGTCAAGTGGTGCTGAATATGGCTTGATAGAGTAACTTCTTCTGCAGCCATGTTTTATCCCAAAAGTTAATGATTAAAAAAAATCAGGACCAACCATTGTGTCAGCATCACGAGCATATACGCGCCAAAGAAAGGCAGCATCATTACTGAAAAATGCTTAAAAATCAGTGCAAAGAGCACAACAGTTAGCAAAAATTTTAATCCATTTCCTCGTTTTATCGAGGAATATACTTGATTTGCTTTGCTTGCACCCATAAATCGAAAGGCGTAAGCAGCAAATACAAAATTAGGGAGTACCAACACAGCGCCGCCAGCTAATGCTGAAACTCCGGCTTGTACTCCCCAACCTATAAAAACGATTACTGCAGCGACTAATGCTACGATACCCTGAATCAAAACACCTTGTAATGCGGCTCGCCTATATGGACGGGCTAACGAATGAGTCACTTTATATTAACCTTAATGACGTTAAATTTTATCAGGGTATGAAAACTGGCGAAATTATACTTGTTTCTGCTTAATTTGCAACTTGACGAGGCGAAATGTGACGTTTTTTGGACGCCAAATAGGTCAAAATTTGTTAGGGAGGAAGGCTTAAATTAAAGCCTGTACAAGAGTGGCTATTTTTCCATCAAAGTTCTTAGTATTCTCGCTATTTCGCAGCATATCGGTGAGGAAATAGCGGCGCAAAATAAAGCACCGCATTCACGCATTAGTCAATTAGTTAAGTTTACCGTTAGTCAGCTTCATTCATTTCAGAGTTAATACGCCCCAAAATACCATCAAGCTCATCCAGACTAGCATAGGAAATAACCAGTTTACCTTTGCCTTTTTGGTTATAGTTGATCTCAACTTTTGCGCCTAAGTTTTCCTGCAATTGCTGTTCAAGCAGCTTCACATCAGGATCTTTTTGCTTCGCTTCTTTTTTCTCAACAGGCTCTAAAATGGTGCGAACCAGTTTTTCGGTTTCTCTTACGGTTAATCCTTTGGCCACAGCAGTTCTTGCTGCTTCAGATTGCGCTTCACCAGTTAGGGCAAGTAAACAACGAGCATGACCCATTTCTATGTCGCCATGTTCCAACAAGATTTTTACATCATCGTTGAGATTGTTGAGACGAAGTAAATTGGTGACCGTCGTACGCGATTTACCCACCGCATCAGCAACCTGCTGATGCGTGAGTTCAAATTCATTAAGCAATCGATCTAGAGCAATTGCTTCTTCCATCGCATTGAGGTCTTCACGCTGAATGTTTTCAATAAGGGCAATAGCAACAGCCGCTTCATCCGGCACATCTTTGATTAAACAAGGAACGGTATCTTGCTTTGCCAGTTGTGCCGCACGCCAACGTCTCTCACCGGCAATAATTTCAAAGCTTTGCGTGGTAACTTTACGCACAACAATAGGCTGTAAAATCCCCTGTGAACGGATCGAACTCGCCAGTTCCTCAAGTGCCTGTTCAGACATATCTTTACGCGGCTGATATTTACCTGGCTTTAGCCACTCAATAGGTAATCGTTGTAACTCTTGTTCAACCGCCGATTCGGCAGGTGCTTCACTGACTGTCGCAACCGCTTCTTGTTGGTTAGGCACAGGTGCCGCAGCACTTGGATTAGGTTTAGCTGAGCTGAGTAGGGCATCCAACCCTCGGCCTAAACCACGTTTTTTAACCGACATGTTCTTTTTATCCTCTTAGGCAACCGCAGCTGCTTGCTTTTCTTTGCGTCTTAGCATTTCACCCGCTAGCGCTAGATAAGCTTTCGCACCGCTTGATGCTCTATCATAATACATCGCAGGCGCTCCAAAACTTGGCGCCTCCGCTAATCGCACATTACGAGGGATCACAGTCCGGTACACTTTATCGCCAAAGTGTTGTTTTAACTGCTCAGATACGTCGTTAGCTAGACGATTACGCGGGTCGTACATAGTGCGCAAAATGCCTTCAATTTGCAATCCTGGATTCACCAACTTACCGAGTTGGGTAATGGTGTCCATTAAAGCTGTTAATCCCTCCAGTGCATAATATTCACACTGCATCGGAACTAAAACCGCATCGGCGGCAGCCATGGCATTTACCGTTAGCATATTTAATGAAGGTGGACAGTCGATGAATATATACTCATATTTATCTTTTATCGTCTCAAGGGCGTTGCGTAGTCTCACTTCGCGCGCAAACAACTCCATCAGTTTGACTTCTGCCGCGGTTACATCCCCATTGGCTGCGATCAAATGATACTCTCCACTGGTTTCTGTGGTGATCACTTGATCCATTGGCGCTTCTTCGATCAATAGATCATAAACCGTTGCGACATCGGCGTATTTATCAACACCACTGCCCATGGTTGCATTGCCTTGAGGATCGAGATCGATCAACAGAACTTTACGTTTAGTCGCCGCCATGGACGCGGCTAAATTCACCGCAGTGGTTGTTTTACCAACACCACCTTTTTGGTTTGCTATTGCAATGACTCTTGCCACATTGTCCTCGACAATTAATCTTTAGAAAGAATGATTAAATGGCGCTCACCTTCAAGCTTGGGCACCACTAAACTAATATCTTGCGATAAACTCACGCCGTTTGGTAGTTGTTCTAGCTCATCCGCAGGGTATTGACCCTTTAGTGCTAAGAATACACCTTGGTTATCGATTAAATGTGAACACCACTGGATCATATCTTGTAGTGATGCAAAAGCACGGCTGAGTACACCGTCTAATTTAACACTTGGCTGATATTCTTCAACTCGAGACTGCACTGGGGTAACATTCTCAATGCCAAGCCCATGTTTTACCTGCATTAAAAATCGAACTCTTTTACCAAGGCTATCAAGAAGAACAAAATTGATGTCCGGTCTAGCTATCGCTAAAACCATACCCGGTAAACCCGGTCCGGTGCCAACATCAATATAGTTACTGCCCGTTAGGTGTGGCGCAACAACCAAAGAATCCATGATGTGTTTTACCATCATTTCTTTTGGGTCACGAACGGAAGTGAGGTTGTAGGCTTTGTTCCATTTATCCAGCAGCTGGACATATTCGACCAACTGCTGCTTTTGTTGTTCGCTGAGCTCGATAGAGGTATCAGCGAGTAATTCATTCAATTGTTCTAGTAACACAGTGTTCCACTGCTATTACGCCGACTTACGTAATAGCCCTTGCTTTTTCAGATACACTAATAATAGCGAAATAGCAGCAGGGGTGATACCAGAAATACGTGAAGCTTGGCCAATCGTTTGTGGACGAGCATCACTTAGCTTTGCCACAACCTCATTTGACAAGCCGCTTACCTGAGCATAATCAAACTCAGCAGGCAGTAATGTCTCTTCATGACGAAGCTGTTTATTAATCTCATCTTGTTGACGCGCAATGTAACCAGCGTACTTAGTCTGGATCTCAACCTGTTCAAGGGCTGGAATATTATCAAATTCAGATCCTAATCCTTCAATTGCCATCAGATCGTGATAATTAACCTCAGGACGGCGGATCAGATCTTCAAGACTGGCTTCGCGTACCAGTGGTTTTTTCAATAATCCATTTACCGCTTCAAGTGCAGGGTGATCTTTATGGATCCAAGTATTGCGTAGACGCTGTGCTTCTTGTTCCATAACTTCAAGCTTGTTGTTGTATGCAGCCCAGCGTTCATCGTCAACTAAACCTAGTTCGCGACCTTTTTCCGTTAGACGTAAATCCGCATTGTCTTCACGCAGTAACAAACGGTATTCAGCACGAGAGGTAAACATACGATAAGGTTCTTTTGTACCAAGCGTTGCTAAGTCGTCAATCAACACACCGGCATAAGCTTCATCACGGCGCGGTGTCCATGCTTCACGGCCTTGAACTTGAAGCGCTGCGTTCATACCCGCAATCAGCCCTTGGGCACCAGCTTCTTCATAACCGGTTGTACCATTTATTTGACCAGCGAAGAATAAGCCATTGATAAACTTAGTTTCTAATGATTGCTTTAGGTCACGAGGATCGAAGAAGTCGTACTCAATTGCATAACCAGGACGACAAATATGCGCATTCTCAAAGCCTTTAATAGAACGCACGATCTCCAGTTGGATATCAAATGGTAAGCTGGTGGAGATACCATTTGGATACAGCTCGTATGACGTTAAGCCTTCAGGTTCTACGAAGATCTGATGTTTTTCTTTATCAGCAAAACGCACAATCTTATCTTCGATGGAAGGGCAGTAACGCGGACCAATCCCCTCAATCACGCCAGCATACATCGGCGAACGATGTAAGTTATTGCGGATCACATCATGGGTTTTTTCATTGGTATAGGTGATATAACAAGGGATCTGTTTTGGATGATCAGACACTTTGCCCATAAACGAGAAAACCGGAGTAGGGGTATCGCCTGGTTGCTCTTGCATCACTGAAAAATCAACCGTTCTTGCATCGATACGTGGTGGTGTACCCGTTTTTAGTCGATCAACTCGAAAAGGCATTTCACGTAAACGCTCAGCCAAAGCGATAGAAGGAGGATCGCCAGCACGGCCGCCTTTAAAGTTTTCTAAACCAATATGGATCTGGCCACCCAAGAAAGTACCAACCGTTAACACCACTGAAGAAGCGCTAAAGCGTAAACCCATTTGAGTTACGACACCTTTGACCTGATCGCCTTCAACAATCAGATCATCACAAGATTGTTGGAAGATCTTTAAGTTTTCTTGATGTTGCAAAATGTCTTGGATCGCAGCTTTATACAATGTGCGATCTGCCTGAGCACGAGTCGCTCGTACCGCAGGGCCTTTCGATGAATTAAGCGTTCGAAATTGGATCCCACCTTTGTCGATTGCTTTGGCCATTGCACCACCAAGCGCATCGATCTCTTTAACCAAATGACCTTTACCAATCCCACCAATAGCTGGGTTACACGACATTTGGCCTAAGGTATCCATATTGTGTGTTAACAATAAGGTATTCATACCCATACGTGCAGCTGCAAGTGCAGCTTCAGTGCCTGCGTGTCCACCACCAACAACGATGACATCAAAATGTTCATGATAAATCATTTACGGGATCCTACTTAAAACAACCGAGCAAATTTAGAAAGGATGCGTATTCTACCTAGAATTAACCAGAAGTGAAATGGTTAAACTTTGCACAACGCAAAAAAGAGATCACTTAAAATATATAAGGATCTTTTTAAAGATCTTTATTGATCTTACTACTACTGATCCTTTGATCTGTGAATAGTTTTGTATTCCTGTTTAGATCCAACTGCTTAACTAAGATCAATTGGTGTGAATTAGATCGGATCAATGGGCTTAAAACCTTTGATCAACTTGCCACTTTATTCACAGGGCTAGATCTGAATTATTTTATCCAATGGATAAGTAAGCGTAGATCAGCAGTTAGATCATAGGTTATCCACAATACGATCTAAAATAGACTGAATTTGTGAATAACTTCTGTGTATTTCAGTGTCGCGCCGTTAAGCGACACATTCAACAAACTTAGGTAACCAAGCAATAGCGGTATCTTCTGGTAGATCTGGGTGTAAAACATCGATCTTTTCTATGTCTAACAGCTGTGTTGCACCTTTTTCTTTAAGTAGATCAGCAAGATTAATAGCTGCATGATTAAAGGTGTCATAACTTGAATCACCAATTCCCACTACCGCAAAGCGTAACTGGCTTAGATCCGAGCTCGCTTTTAATGCTGATATAAAAGGTAATAAGTTTTCTGGATAGTCACCGGCTCCATAGGTTGATGTCACCACCAGCCAAAGTGCTTGCTGACAAGCTTCAAGCTCGGGTTTTTCATGCAAATTCACGGTATAACCTTGAGATTCAAGCGATTCCATAAGCTGTTCAGCAACGTATTCAGCTGATCCCATTTGGCTGCCTACAATAAGATCTAAAGTTTGCATTGTTACCCTCACCTAAGTCGTATTGCGCGCCATCTTAGCGTTTAACGTGAATATGTAAAGAGGGCTTTGAGGTTATTGGATAAAAATATTTGCACAAATAGTGTGTAATTTTTAGTGTTTTTACTTATCTATATGAAATAAAGACATAAAATAAAATATTCCTAAGTTTAACTCGGTGATTTATTTGTGGATAATCTATGGGATAGCTGAGCCTAAAAATACTTTTTTAAGCCAAGGCTCATGCTTGAAACGGTAAGAACACCGCTGTTTTTGAACAAATTTTGAGGTTGTGGATGAGGTGTTGTGGATAACGATCTAAAAGCTGGAAGTCGATCCAGTCTTTTAGATCTATATAGTTAGATCCATATAATAAAAGAATCTAAAAAAGCGGTCAGATCTTGTGATTTATTTAGTTTGACAGCCAAGTTGTGCGGACTGATTGCTCAAATAAGAAGTCTACAGCATGTTCTTCGAGCAGCCTTCTGGTGACTGATTCTTGTTGTGCTATCACATGATCGCTGAGAGCGTTACCCGATGAGATACGTTTGACTCCTAACTCTGCTAACGCCTGTTTATCACTAAATCCGGGCAACAGCATCACATTGACTGGAATTGAAAGCAGGGCTGTTAGGCGTTTTATCGTCGTGGCGTCGGTTAAACCGGGAATAAAAAAGCCATCGCAACCTGCTGCTTGATAGGCGAGTGCACGCTCATGCAGCGTCGCTTCAGTCCACTGTGGTTGTAAGCAAAGATCGCAACGGGCATTAATAAAAAAATGATCGAAACCATTATGACGTAAAGCTTGTTTGATTGCCTGCAATAACGCTTGGTGTGCCTTTATATCGCGTAAGCTGCTCTGGTGACTGGGCTTGTCTTCAATATTGATACCTGCAACGCCAAGGTCGGCCAATTGGATAATATGTTTGATGATCTGATTTAGATCCGCGCTGTAGCCTGCCTCAATATCAACACTCAATGGAATAGTGATCACCTTAAGGATGGCACTTACTGTTTGTAGTACACGGTCAAATGTGAGTTGTTCTCCATCTTTGTAGCCCTGATGATTAGACATGCCCCAGCTTGTTGTCGCAACGGCCTGACCACCAGCCTGTTCGATGATAAGCGCTGATGATGGATCCCAGCAGTTAGCTAGAAAAAGCGGGGCTGATTGTTGGTGTAGTGCATTGAAAGTTGTAAAAAGAGCCATTTTATTTCTCCTAAGTTGAAACGCTTAGGATACGCAGTGTACGGATGTTGGACTGGCCAGATTTAGCACTTAACGTGATTGGGTAGATTTGCGGTTATCGCTCAGATCCTTATTATAAGTGTGCTGCTCTTTACTTTTTATTAATGTTTATCAAAAGCTTAACGATAAGTTTGATGTTGACCTAGTTATATGGATTCGAAATAATAGTGTTGATATTAAGGAACTACAAAAGGTAAAACATGGATAAGGATCTGCACATTAGTGCTGCTGAAAATTGGTACTCATTTCGTATTAATGCATCTGGAGAGTTGGAATTTAAACGCGTCGCACTGTGGGCTGCTGATAAACAGGGTTCTGTAAGAGGGTTAGTCTCTGGTACTGCCAACAAAAAATTCGCCAACTATTTATACAATGCGCCATACGCACACGGTGGTTATATTCATTGGGATGATATGGCACCCGATCAACAGAAAAAAGCAAAGCAGGACTGTCAAATAGATATCGACAGGTTAAAGGAGCTGCAAGCTGAGGATACGAACGCGTAGCTGCCACTCGCTGTGTTTAGCATTTGCTTGAAATTGCCGCAGTTCACAAAGCTGCGCTTCATTATCTTTTTCTTTTTCTTCTCTATAGCCCGATTAGTGCGGCTATACGTCAAATTCAATTAGAAATAACGACATGAACCAATTCGATAAAAACCAGATAATCACGCTGGATATCCAAAACCCGCAACAAATCAAATTAGCATTAGCTCAGTATATGGCTTTGTTGGACAGCGATAAGGCCTGTTTTAACAGTCAGTTTGATGTTGAGTTTAAGCAACTTGATGAAGCGGGGATGCGCCGTTTGCAACCGCAAGATAGTGGCAACAACCTAAAGTTGCTTCAATCTGCATTAGATTTAGGCCAAGAAGGCGGTGCTCACCACTATGACCACACCATACTTGATGACACCGAAAACTATATTTCAGAGGTCATTTTATTTGCAGCAGCGCTGCAATACCCTGAGATCAAACAAGCCGTTGTAGAAGCCGCCAAGGCAATAGTGGCCTATAGTCGCCGCCAAAATGACACTGATGAAATGTGGCTTGATGATATGCGGGTATTTGGCGTTGAAGCTTTGTATATGCTTGCAAAGACGGATATACAGTACGCCTATTTGCTAGCACAATACTTTGTGCCTTATTGGGATGATGAACATGCATGTGGTTATGAAAGCTATTTAAGTGTATTGCTACACGAGCACGGTTGGCATCGTGAAATGATCAAAGCATTTATTTGGTGTGACAACGATAACTTTAGATCTGGCATGTTCAAAAATGATCAATACAGTGAAGAATGTGACTACCAGCCGCTTGGGGAATATTTACGCGAAAATCCTGAGAGTTATGAGCAATTTAAAGCATTAGTCATTGCACGTTTTCAAGCTGAACCTGTATTGCTTGCCCATGTCGATACCATGTGTGATGAGGATGAAGAAGAAGACCTTAGTGGTCATCAGCCTGTGATCTCTTTGTATCAATCGCTATTCCCCCATAGCTGTTTTTATGACGATGAAGAGGCTAAAGACAGCTTTATGGCAATGTCATTTTTTGGCAGTACCCTCGAAAATGAAGCGTATGATTTACAGCAAAAAGTCCAATCACAGGTTGCAGGCCCATTAGTTAAAATTGCACAGAGTGCCATTGCTGCTCGCGCAAATTATCGTGCCTATCTAGCCAGAGGTGAGCGTAAATATGAGCTTAACTATGGTACTAATTTGCTGAAACCTTTTGTGCTGGCTATGCCCCAAGGCGAAGTATTGTGGCGCTACATTGAAACTGGGGAACCACAAACAGTATTGGAAACAGTCTGTGAAGTAGATGTGCTTGAATTAGCGAAAGTGCATGCCAGTGACATGGCTGAGCATCTTATTGATCAATTGAGTAGTTTTGAGCGCAATAATCAAGGCATAGTCGAGGAGCTGGAGTCGGTGCTCAGCCTTGTGCGAGGCGATCTACTTACAGATCACTTCAGTGAAGAAGCTGAATATACACAACCAAATGGCATGGTGTTGACGCTTGCGGTACGCAACGATGCAGAAAATAACTTACTACAAGCTCGTGCTGAGCAGTACCTTCGCGTGATTGATGTATTTTACCATGCCCTAGGCAAGCGTGAGTTTTGCAAATATATGATGGCATCACTTACCGAAGGTGATGAAGCACTACTCTCCAGAGAAGCCTATTATCAGCGTTATACTCAACTCTCCGTGTCTGATATCAAGAGCGCGGCTGAAAATGCTAAAGCCAAAAATATCCAGTCGATATTTCGTCACTTCACCAACCAAGATGAATTACTGTGTCGCAAGCATCTTAAGTTGGTCGATGAGCATTTCCGCTCATCGCGTGCGCTGTGCCACCCAAAGCAATGGCCGCAATTGGATATGGGATTAATTACACTGGCCAGCTATCACCTGCACAGTGATTATAATCAGCATATTGGCGACGATATTACTGAGGAACTAGCAAATTATCTTAACGACAATCATATTTGGCAACTCGCTGCCCAGCACATAATTCAGAAATGTCATAAAAAGTCCGATCATTATAACCCTGATAACTTAGGATTGTCTGAGGCACAAATAACGTGGATCTGTGATTACTTTACTGCAGACACACCGCAAGATGATTTAAGCAGTTTATTGGCATTAGTGCAGCCGCAGTTGTATCGAGATGAGTGTTGTCGCGGCGATCTTTACCTAAACAAGTTTAGTGAAAAGCAGTCAAGCTATCAGCTCTTTAAAGATTTTGATGATGATTTCCAACGCTTTACCCTAACGGCATTTTGGTTGCGACAGCTACCTTTACCCCTGCAATACAAAGCAGATCGTTTATGGCAATTTATTATTGCACTAGCGCCAGTTAGGGCTGCACGCAATGTGCTTCGTGCTTTTTCGGATGATCATTGGAGCATAGAGTTTGACACTATACTCGATGAAATTGAGGTCTACGAACAGTTAAGTAAAGCTGGAATAGATAGTGGTATACTGAATGCCTATGAAATGAGCAACCAACGTTATAACTCCGAACGCTATTTGAATTGGATAGAGATTTACAGCGAAATAGCCAGTGATGATACCAGCATGTTTGGCAGCATGGGACGTAACAAAGCCAAAGCTATGGAGCAGGGACTCGCATATATCAATGAGCGCACGAAAGTTGAGTTTTTACATCATGTGTCGCTTAAACACCCGGAAGTTGAGCTTGATTTCAGCCATGATTTACAACGCGCGATTGATATTTTTGTGCAATTAAACCTGCACTCTTGGGAGCATGCGTTAGCACAGGAATTAGGTCGTGATTGTCTATATTTCGGTGAAGGTGAAAAGCTACCAAAGAAGCTGCATAAAGCCATTGTAGCGGATAGCCTATCAATACACGATAAACCTTGCCATGTTGATGGTCGAAGTTGGGAAGCGTGCACTGTGTTACAACAGCAAGGAGACAATTACGTTATTGTGATGGCCGATCATGAGGTGCCGCTTGCTTGGTATGAAGAAAGGCTGCCATCTGGGCCGTTACTGATATTTTCAGAGCAGCTTGAGCGTGCGGCTATTATAAAACGCGTGGCTGAGCTGCAAGTGCAGTCCAATCGCATTAACGCGATTGTTGAGCAAACGATGGCTTATCTACATGACGAAGTCGAGTTTGATGTCATGGCTGCGCTGTTTAAAGGGCAAATCTCCACCGAGTTTATGCGTATCGATGCCGATGAATATCAAATGTATAGTCTCCGTCAGTTTGTGTGGATGTTAGATGCTAAGCGTCGCAACAAACTGGTACGTCTGCTTCTTAATCATGACTATCGGGGCTTTAAATTAATTGAAGCGCAAATGGAACAACCTTGGCTATTACATCAATTGGCACACAATGAGATAGATTTTGAAACTTACCTATCGAAAAGCGGTGAATATGAAGGCGAAGCGTCTGAAACCGGCATGGCATTTTTGCTCACCTGGTTATTTGATATCGGCGTTAAACCCGAACATTTGGTGCTGTTTTGTATTAAGCGCAGTCACTTTGACGTATGTCGTGAATTTATCGTGGCACATGCTCGTGGCCAATATGGCAGTTTTAAACAGAGTTTGAGCTATTTATATGCTGATCGCCGCGCTGAACTTCCTGAAATATTCAGCCAAGCAGCAGACGCTGAAGCATTGCTAGCTCCATTAAGAAAAGACAAATCTCGCAAGGTAAAAGAAGCGGTAAACCAATACGTTGGTTAGTGTGTAGTCATACGCCCAAAAAAGGGCGTATAACGACTCAGATATTTGGGTTATTTACCGATACAAAATGAGCTAAATATTTTGCCCAGCAAGTCGTCGGAGGTGAATTCACCAGTGATCTCATTGAGGTATTGCTGGGTAAGGCGCAGCTCTTCTGCCAAAATTTCACCGGCAATATGCATTTCTAGCTGAGTTTGACCTATTTCTAGGTGCTCAGCAGCGCGCTCTAGGGCGTCTAAGTGACGACGGCGAGCCATAAAGCCACCTTCAGTTGCACCAGTAAATCCAATACAGGCTTTTAGGTGTTCCCTCAATAAATCAATGCCTTGAATATCTTTAGCACTTAGACGGATAAGGGTATGGCCATCACTCGTTGTTGCGCCAACCGCTTCACCGCTTAAATCGACTTTATTGCGGATCACGGTAATTTCCATGCCTTGTGGTAATTGCTCGATAAAATCAGGCCAGATCTTCGCAGGATCGGTTTCGTGGGTTTCGGTGCCATCCACCATAAATAGTACGTGATCGGCGCCGCGGATCTCTTCCCAAGCACGCTCAATACCTATTTGTTCTACTTTGTCTGGACTATCACGAAGTCCTGCGGTGTCGATAATATGAAGCGGCATGCCATCAATATGAATATGTTCACGTAGTACGTCTCGTGTGGTACCTGCGATGTCTGTAACAATCGCGGCTTCACGGCCTGCTAAGGCATTGAGTAGTGAAGATTTTCCGGCATTAGGGCGGCCTGCAATCACCACGCGCATGCCTTCACGCATGATGCTGCCTTGCTTGGCTTGTTTACGCACTTCTGCGAGTTGCTGAATAATGGCTTCTAGGTCACCCGAAACTTTACCATCGGAAAGAAAGTCGATTTCTTCATCGGGGAAGTCAATTGCGGCTTCTACGTACATGCGAAGATGAATTACTTTCTCAACCAAGGTGTTGATATGTTTAGAAAAGTCACCTTGTAGTGAATGTAGCGCACTTTTTGCAGCTTGCTCGCTGGTGGCGTTGATCAAGTCTGCGATAGCTTCTGCTTGCGTTAAGTCTAGCTTGTCGTTCATAAAAGCACGTTCTGAGAACTCACCAGGCTTTGCCAAGCGCACTTGCTCAATTTGGCTGATTTCCTTTAACAGCATATCAAGTACCACTGGGCCACCGTGGCCTTGTAACTCAAGGACATCTTCACCGGTGAATGAGTTCGGCCCTTGGAAGAACAACGCAATACCTTGGTCGAGTTGTTCACCTGCTAGGGTATTGAATGGCAGGTATTCGGCATAGCGAGTTTTTGGGCATTTACCTAAGATTAGCTCTGCGACCTCTCGGGCTTTACTGCCTGAAACTCGAATAATACCAACGCCACCGCGACCCGGTGCGGTAGCCTGTGCTGCTATGGTGTCTTGTGCGATCATGATGACTCTTTAGACTGTCTGGTTAATAGCCATAATTGTACAGCAATTGATATATCTCAGGTATAGCTGGTGGGTAATATCTGAGTATGCTCATTGTGTTTTGGGTGGTTGATGACCTTAATGATACGGTTATGCGCTTTTGTCAGGTATAATTATGGTCACAGTTTTTACTGTTCTTACTAGCAAAGGTTGTATAAGGGAAACTAACGCTGTGCTGCACTTTCTTCAATTCCGCTTCGATCCAAATGTCTCGTGTTTATATCGTGATGCTGAGCAAGTGCCACTGAGGCCGAGAGTCGCGCAATTGTTGGCTTATTTTTTAGCCCACCCAAATCAGATTGTTACACGTGAAACATTGCTCAGTACGTTGTGGCAACACGGTGAGTTTAGAGAAGCTGCACTAACACAAAGTATCACTGAGCTAAGACAAGCCCTCAAAGATAACGCCCAGCAACCCACCTTTATTAAAACCATACCACAGCAAGGTTATCAGTGGATTTGTCCTGTTGAGAGCCGCACATTTACCACATTCAAACTCACTACAACAATGAAAACGATGCTTGTCGTTGGCGCTATTGCGTTAAGTGGAGTCGCAGCGAGTGTTTACCTCGTTTCTAGCTCAGTTCCCGTTGTCACTCGTGTACAAGCTGAGCAAGACTCGTTAATCATTGTGCCTATGGTGAATGAGACGGGTGTGCAAGCCAATGCGTGGTGGGGTTATGCGCTTGAAGCAGCATTGAGACAACATTTACAGTCTCATTATCAATTAGTACCGCGAAGCCAATATCCTGAGCTTGCAGAGAATAGTGGGATTAATCAGCTCACGCTTTCATTAAAGCCGATACAACAGCGTTTTTTACTCAGTGTTACTTATGGAGATAAGCAAAGCGAGATAATTGTTGAACAGTTAGATGAGAGCTTTGAAGCGATTGCAACAGAGGTTATTGCGCAGTCAGCGCTAGATATTGACACTAAAACCACCAAAAAATCATCCTTAAATCTAGCAATGAATGACTATTACCGCGGTGTACAAGCATTAAATGAACAGGGACCTCAACTGGCAAAGGCATATTTTGAGGCGGCTGTGGCACAAATGCCGGAACATCTAGAAAGTCAGTTGGAGCTTGCGCAAATTTGTTGGCAGCTCGGTGATATTGATTCTGCCACCCATCGATTCGAACAGATTTCACTTAGTTCAGCTTCAATCGCGACTCGTGCTCGCTACCACCTCTATTACGGAGAGTTTTTCAAGGCACAAGGCTTACATCAGCAAGCGTTGCAACAAGCTCAGCTTGCCCTCGATGCTGCTGAGCAAAGCCAGCAAGTTGAATTGATTGCGATGGCATATCAACTCAAAGCAGATGCTTTTTGGGTGTTACAACGTTGGGATGAATACCAGCAAGCGATGAGTTCAGCGCATGTTTTGATTGGCAGTCGATCGTTTGCCTATAGTGAAGCACAGCGGAGTTTCTATCTTGCCAATCCACCAGCGGCTGGTCCCGCTGAAAAAACGTTACTGAACTTAGAGAAGAGTAAACCTGTGCTCGCGCAAGCCATTGCCTATTATGAGCAAACAGAGCAGACCATGAATCTAATAAAAGCTTTGTTTGCTTATGGTCAAAATTACTTAGTGCCAGTGGTTGAAAGTGAGCCTAGTTTATTAAAAGCCCTCGCTTTAGCTCAGAAAAATGGTTATCACTATTTAGAAAAGCAAATACTCACTTACCTAGGGTTCTACTATATTCAGCTACATCAGGGAGAAAAGGCGCTACGTTATTTGAAAGACATTAACGGCGAGCCGCGTTTTATTCCAAGTTATGAACAACAGCAATTACTGATTGGCATGGCGCATATGGATATCGCATTGCAAACGGGTGATACGGATGCAATACAAAGTGCAATTAAGCAATATCAAATGCTGTTAGAAAGCGATTATATTTCTTTGGTGACGCGTGCCAACGTTAAATTGTTACTGGGTTGGACCTGGATCAAAGCGGGCAAGCTCGAATTAGCAGAGCCGTTGACGATTGAAGCAATGCAAGACTATCAAACGTTACAGCTACAAGAAGTTGAGACCTATGCGCTCTATACGCAAATGTATATCCACCTTTTGAGAAACGAGCCTCAACAAGCGCTTGAAATCATTACTGCACATCAACATACCAATTCACACCTCTTGTTGCTTTACGGTGTTGTTGCGGCTGATATGTTAAAAGAAGAAGCGCTGCAAAAACGCTTTTCAGATAAATTGGCCGGACTCGAAAACAGCCAATTATTACAGCAACAGTTGCTGCAAATACGCCAGCAAAGCAGCATCGATAAGCATTTTATAGCTGAACTTATCGATGCCCCTTACAGCGTCTATTGTCAGAGTAAATGGACGATAAATTAGGCTCTAGTCTATGTTGGGTGGCTGATTACCGCGATAAACGACTTCACCATGTTTGTCTTGTACCACCCAGTAAGGTAGCTCTCTAATCTCAAACTGGCTAAATACTTCGTTGTGGTGATCGAACACAATATCGTGTTTGACCTCAAAGCGTTGTTGGTAGTCTCGAGCACTTTGTTCTTCCACATAAAAGGGTTTAATCACAGTAACGACCGGATACGCACTCGAGTCAGCGAGTTGATTGTTTTGCTTTATTCTCATTTCACAGGCAGGAATATGTTGAAACGGACACAAACTATCGCTGAAAAATAACACTCTGTATTGGCTGTTTATAGTCGCTATCGAAAATGGCGCACCGGTGAGTGTTTGCAATGGGATCTGTGTTTCTTTCTCTGTGCTTGGTGCACTGTTAGTCATCAACAACTCTCGTTTGATAACTTTGTCGTCTTTAACAATAACACGAACAGGTGTTTGCCTTATTGCAAACCGTTGCAGCAACTGGTTTTGCTTATCAATGGCTAACTCAGCATAGCTTGGGTAGGCCGTTTTAAACTGCGCTAAGCTTGCCTCATCAATATTAATATCGGGCTGTAGCAATCTCCTTGGTGCTAGTGGCGTTGGTAGAGTTGTGGGCTGTACATACTCATCCCAAATATTAATAAACACATACTCTTGCGTGTTGGCGTGCACAAACACGCTGAGACACACAGCGGCGAACATAAGTAGGGCTTTAATTGATGACATTAGTTTGCTCCTTGGAGTGTGCTCAGATGTTGTTGCAGCTCATCTGTAAACAATGCGCTGCGATAGATTTCTTTGCCGTTTTCATCAATGAGGATGTGTTGTGGCGTGCCTAACACTTGAAACTGCTGAGTTATCTTGCCACTACCATCAAATACCGTTGGAAACTGGTAATCATGTTTATCAAGGTAAGTTTGCACGCCTTTTTTCGACTGATTGAAGCCAATATTGACGGCGATAACCTGATAGTGGTTATTGGCTTGCTGAAAGCTTTGCTCAAGCAGTGGCATTTCTTCCACACAGTAGGAGCACCACGTTGCCCAAAACTTCAAGTAAGTGACTTTGCCTTGACTGGTTACGGTATTGTTTGCAAGCGTATTGGCGGTCAGTACGGGATAGTCCTTTGCTGCAGACATTGTGCTGAGTAACATAAAGAGTGAAGAAAAAATGATTTTTTTCATGGTGGTTCCTTTGCGTTTTATAGCCAACTTTTGCCAGCTTGAATAAGAAAATATTGCGCCATCGCGACTAAGATAAGTGCGGTTGCTGTGGTGATGTGATTTAGCCAAGCTCCAGATCTTGGTAATTTTTGTAAAAAGCGCGTGCTTAGCCCTGCTAGCAGTAATAGGGTGCTCATACCGAGCGCAAAACTAAACAGCAGTGCGCCTCCTAATAGAAGTTGCTGGGCATTAGCAACGAAGAGCAATAAGCCACCTAGAATTGGAGACGTACAGGGAGCCGCAACAAGAGCGCTGGCCATGCCCATTAGAAGAGGTGCTGGCGAGCCTGTTGCAATCGTATTTGGCAAGCGTGGCAGCGAGATTAAGCCTTTTGATACCGCAGCAAAGTAGAGTAATAGATTGGCAAAAATAAGCAGCACCCAAGGGTTTGTTGCTACTTGGCCAAAGAAGCTACCGGTTAATGCTGCAATAAATCCAAGCGCGGCGTACACAGCTGCAAAGCCTAGCGCATACAAAATAGGGGCAAGGCGAATATGGCGTTGTTGGCTAAGAGTCGCAACAGTTATGGGAAGTATGGGATATACGCAGGGCGTAAAGCTGGTGAGTACACCTACTAAGAGTGCAATAGGCACTAACCACCAATCAGTTTCGGCACTGGAGAGTGCCTGTAGTAACGTAGATTCAAGCATCGTCTTCTCTTTGCATTTTTTAACTGCAAAAGAGCATGACGGATAGCCCAGATTTGACCTATCAAATCGTCATAAAATCGCTATCAAATTTTATCAAGCGTTTGCTTTTATTTGATATTTTAATTGTTATGAGTTTAAAAGAAAAAGTGCTTGTTGCTCGTTGTGTTTATAAGATAAGGTAAGTTACCTAGTTTAGGTAACTTAAAATTATGCGTAAAGGGAGATATTATGAATAGACTAACACTAGCGGTTGTATCTGCAGCATTTGCGGTATCTGGTTCTGCACTAAGCGGTGAGAATGTAAAACCAGACTACGACCCTACAAAGTATTGTTATTATGCCGATCAGGCATATTCTAAGGGATCGGTAGAAAAGCAAAATAACAAATGGAAAGTCTGTGTTGACGGCGGTCCAAATGGTGAGCTCCAGTGGATTGATCAATAACGACAACTTCATATGATACGCAAATAAAAAACGCCAGCTGTGAAGCTGGCGTTTTTTATTCAAGGTGTACGAGCGTTAACCGCGTACTTTCATGCCTTTTTTCTCCATGCCACGGTAGATGATAAGCATCTGAGCGATAGAGATAAGGTTTGAAACCAACCAGTAAAGTACCAGACCTGATGGGAACCAAATAAAGAAGATTGAGAACACGACTGGCATGTAAGTCATCATCTTTTGTTGCATTGGGTCTGTAACTGTCATTGGCTGTAGTTTTTGGGTTAGGAACATACTTGCGCCAAATAGCACTGGTAGTACGTAGTACGGGTCCATTGATGATAGATCCGTTAGCCACAACATAAACTCAGCATGACGTAGTTCCGTTGATTCAAGGAATACGTAGAACAAGGCTAGGAAGATTGGCATTTGTAGTAGTAGTGGGAAACAGCCACCCATTGGGTTCACTTTTTCCTTACGGTACATTTCCATCATCGCTTGGCCGAACTTCTGGCGGTCATCGCCATAACGCTCTTTTAGTGCCTGCATCTTAGGCTGTAGCATGCGCATTTTAGCCATTGAGGTGTATTGCGCTTTAGTTAGTGGGTATAACGCTGTTTTCACAATCAAAGTGATAGCAATAATCGCCAGACCCCAGTTACCTAAAATACCGTAAAGGAACTTAAGCAGAGTCAGTAAAGGTTGTGAAATAAACCATAACCAGCCGTAGTCTACAGTGAGATCTAGGTCTTCTTGAATTGCTTCAAGCGCTTCTGTGTCTTTAGGACCCATGTAGTACACCGCATGGATAGTTGCCGTGCTATTTGCTTGAACATTAGTTGGCTCGCCCTTCATACCAACAATACCATTACCATTTCTAAGCGCGGTATAAATCGTATTATTGGTTTGCTGATCTGGCACCCATGCACTGACGAAGTAGTGCTGTAGGAAAGCAACGTAGCCGCCTTGGGTATTTTTATTCAGGTTCGCATCCGCCATATCAGAGAAGCTGTATTTCTCATAAGGTTCTTCAGCGGTACCATAGGCTGCGCCTAAGTAGGTCTGATCAACCATGCTGCCTTTATCTTGGCGTGTACGTTTGATTTGTGTGTATAGTTGTACTTGAACAGGTGATGAGGTGGTGTTGTTAACTTGGTATTCTAAGTCAACGTCATATTTACCTGCTTTAAATACATAAGTTTTTGTGTACTGTACACCTTTCTCATCAGTAAAAGTCAGTGGTACACGTAATGTATCGCCATTGAGCTCATATTGCTGTTGTGCCGACTCATAGACTGGGCGACCAGCTTTGTTCGCGTCAGGGCCGTTTAAACCAATTAAACCACTCTGTGAAACATACTGTTTGCCTTCAAATTCACCAAGTAACATGAAAGGCGTGTCGCTGCCATGGGTTTCTGCGTGTTGTAGTAAGCTGGCTTCAACGATGTCACCGCCTTTAGTATCAATTTTTACCGAAAGTACATCGGTAGTGATACTAATGACAGAACGTGTTGCCTGAGTTGCTACAACTGGGACATCGGATTGGCTTGATGCTGGTACATCAGCTTGCTCTTCTGTTGGGGTTGAGTTCGCCACTTGTTGTGTGACGGCACTGGTATCAGCTTGTGGCGGGTTTTGTTCTTGTGTCCACTCTTGGAACAGTAGGAACGAAACCAGCAACAAACCGATAAATAAAAACGTGCGTTGCGATTCCATAACAGCTCTTATTTCTCGTGTTGTTTAACTTTAGTCGACTTCACAGGTACAGGATCATCTCCACCTGCGCTCAAAGGGTGACATTTTAATATGCGTTTAACCGCTAACCAACTCCCTTTTGCAATTCCATGTAAATTAATTGCTTGAATTGCATAACTAGAACAGGTCGGGTTAAAACGACAATGAGGCCCGAGTAGGGGGCTAATCCATTGTTGATAACCGCGGATCAGCAATATAAGCAGGTGCTTGGGAAGCGAACAAACTGCTTTGAACTGATTTCTGATCTTGCTACGCCCTGAAGTTGAATTCATGGCTTTGTAGATATCAATTTCCTCAATTTACTGCTTCAACCTAAGTAGGCAAAAACAGACTATTTTTCCATTGATATAGCTGATTAAAAGGTGAGCTAACCTTACCTTAATTGGCGTAAAATTACTATGCTAGCAAGGGTAAATGCGCCGTAAAAAGGAAAGGCTAAAGCAGATTATTGCTTTTTCGCGTTAGCTTGAGGATTTTTTGAACGCTTGTGTTGAGGTTTTGGCTTAAAAGGTGGTTTGGGTGCACCTGGCTTACAACGTTCATTTATTTTGCGCCACATCTTAGTGAGCTGTTTAGTTAGCTCTTCATTAGATTGCTCGTCAACACCGGTTTTGACCATCAACACAATATCGATGTTATCAAGTTTATGACGATTTAATCGAAAGCTTTCTCTAGCAAGTCGTTTGATACGGTTTCGTTGACATGCTTTTTTGCAGCGTTTTTTAGCTACAGTTAAGCCGAGTCTTGGATGACCAACATCATTTGGTTTTGCAAGTAGAGTAAAATAAGGCGTAGCTGCGCGAGCTGGCTCTTGAAATATGCGGGAGTAATGCGAGGGAGTTAACAGACGTAACTCCCTGCTAAAGCTAAAGTCTTCCACTAAATATTAAGCAGAAAGTACTTTACGGCCTTTAGCACGACGACGTGCTAATACTTTACGACCGTTCTTAGTCGCCATGCGAGCACGGAAACCGTGAGAGCGCTTGCGCTTAAGTACGCTAGGTTGAAAAGTTCTTTTCATAACAATTCCATCCGATCGGTTAAAAGTTAAAACATCCTATGCAGGTCGCGATCCTGGCACAGGTGCCATTGCGAGCGCGAGATATTAAAGCTGGGCGCGTCTAAAGTCAATCAAAATCTGTTCTCTGTGGCTAAATAATCCACAGTAGAATTTCTTTATCCTTATATATAGACAAAACTTGGCAAAGCTATCGAGCAAACATAGACGATCTACATAAAGTAGGATCAATACGAAATCGATCTGCATAGATCTGATCCGATGGGCGGCATTATAGCATTTAGTAAGAATAGGAAAAGCTCTGGAAAACTAAATTTGATCTTAATTTTGGGGTGAGATCGGGTGAGTTTTTTGCTATGATCTTACTTGTGGGTAAAAAATAAAAACCTTTAAATTTCATGTGTTTATTTTTTTGCTAGGGTGAGATCTTGCTTTTTCTAAATGTCAATATTGAACTTGTGGATAAGATCACTTCATAATACCCCGCTTCCACCAGTGATTTTGTAATAAAAACTAAGTATTTCCGGCGATCCTTTCATTTAGATCTGATTTTTTAGATCTGAATGCTCTATTTCTTATTCCCGGGAATCAAAACCTATTGGAGTTCAGAGTGTATCTGTCGGTTTGGCAAAGTTGTTTATATGTTTTGCAAGATGAATTGCCATCTCAGCAATTTAGCATGTGGGTAAGACCACTACAGGCAGAAAGTACTGATGATACGCTAACTATCTATGCGCCAAATCGTTTTGTATTGGATTGGGTACGAGAAAAGTATCTCCACCGCATCAATGAACTGCTGATTGAGATCTGTGGTGATGAAGCACCAGAGTTGCACTTTGATGTAGGCAGCAAACCTGTGTTAGCTGCACAACCAAGTGTGTCTAACGAAAAAGCCACAAGTGTAGGTCATGCAACCGATAATACGTCGATGCTGCAAGGCACTCAGCCAAAGATGGCAGAAAAAGTTGAGCCTGCACCTAAATCTTCGCACAAGGCTAATATTAAAGAGAATTACACTTTTGATAACTTTGTAGAAGGTAAATCTAACCAGCTGGCAAAAGCCGCTGCAACACAAGTTGCTGATAATCCAGGTTCTGCATTCAATCCCGTATTTATCTATGGTGGAACTGGTTTAGGTAAGACACACTTATTACATGCCGTGGGCAATGGTATTCTTGAACAAAAACCGGATGCAAAAATTGTTTATATGCATTCAGAGCGGTTTGTTCAGGACATGGTTAAAGCACTACAAAATAATGCCATTGAAGAATTCAAGCGTTACTACCGTAGCGTTGATGCATTGATGATTGATGATATCCAATTCTTTGCAAACAAAGAGCGTTCGCAAGAAGAATTCTTCCATACTTTTAATGCGCTGCTTGAAGGCAACCAACAAATTATTCTAACTTCTGACCGTTACCCTAAAGAAATAGAAGGGGTTGAGGACCGACTGAAGTCGCGTTTTGGTTGGGGGTTAACTATTGCTATTGAGCCACCAGAATTAGAGACTCGCGTTGCTATCCTAATGAAGAAAGCGCAGCAAAGTAATATTAACTTGCCACACGAAGTTGCCTTTTTTATTGCGAAGAAATTACGCTCTAATGTGCGAGAGTTAGAAGGTGCGTTAAACCGCGTGATAGCTAATGCCAACTTCACTGGTCGCCCAATTTCTATCGATTTTGTTAAAGAAGCGCTACGCGACTTATTAGCGCTACAAGACAAACTCGTTACCATCGATAATATCCAGCGCACCGTGGCGGAATATTATCGAATACGTGTTTCTGACTTATTGTCAAAACGTCGTAGCCGTTCAGTTGCAAGACCAAGACAAGTTGCCATGGCATTGTCTAAAGAACTGACAAACCACAGCTTACCAGAAATAGGTGATGCATTTGGTGGCCGCGACCATACCACCGTGTTACACGCGTGTAGAAAAGTAAAAGCACTTCGTGATGAAAGTCATGAGGTAAAAGAAGATTATCAAAACTTAATTAGAACGCTGTCTTCTTAAGGGTTAAATGATGCAAATAACGATTCCAAGAGAACTATTTTTAAAGCCACTGGTACAGGTGTCGGGTGCCATTGAGCGCAAACATACACTGCCTATTTTGTCTAATGTATTGCTAGAAGTGAAAAATGGCGCGTTACATATGACAGGTACAGATTTAGAGATAGAGCTTGTTGCATCTGTTGCCCTTGAAACCAATGTGCCAGACGCCAAGATCACTTTGCCTGCAAAAAAACTCCTAGATATTTGTAAGAGCTTGCCTGATAACTCTGATTTAGTGCTAAGTAGCCAAGAGCATCAACTGCTACTGACTAGCGGTCAAAGTCGCTTTTCTTTGACAACCTTAGCTGCTGAAGATTTCCCTAATCTTGAAGAGTGGGATGGTGAGGTTGAGTTTGCCATAACGCGTTTAGAGCTTAGAAAATTGCTAGAAGCAACGCATTTCTCAATGGCTAACCAAGACGTACGTTACTATTTAAATGGTATGTCGTTTGAAGTAGATAATAATGAAATTAAAACGGTAGCCACTGATGGTCACCGTTTGGCAATTGCGCAGCAAAAATTACCAGAGTCATTGCAAACGCAACGTCAATTGATCATTCCTCGTAAGGGCGTGCAAGAGATCATGCGCTTACTGCCTGCGGATGATGAAACTATCACCATTCAATTTGGCGCTAATCATGTGCGTATCATCGACAGCGAATTTACTTTTACGAGTAAGCTGGTGGATGGGCGATTCCCTGATTATCGTCGCGTATTACCTCGTGGCGGGGACAAGTTGGTTACCGCAAATCGCGATTGGCTACGTAGTGCATTTCAGCGCGTATCTATTCTTTCTAACGAGAAGTTTCGTGGCGTGCGATTGAATCTGAGTAATGGGCAATTAAAAATTAGTGCCAATAACCCAGAGCAGGAGCAAGCTGAAGAAATTGTTGAGGTAGGTTACCAAGGCGATGATCTTGAAGTTGGTTTTAACGTTTCTTACTTATTAGACGTGTTAAATACAATAAAGTCAGAAGATGTACAATTTACGCTTTCTGATGCGAACAGCAGTGCGCTTATTGAAGCCGCTGGTGACGAACATGCAATGTATGTAGTTATGCCGATGCGTTTATAGAGTTATGAGTTTAACTCACCTTAGCCTCAATGCGTTTCGAAACATTGAGGCGATGGCGCTTTCACCTAGCAATGCCGTTAATGTCATTCTGGGTGAAAATGGTAGCGGTAAAACCAGTCTGCTCGAAGCCATTTACTTTCTCTCCAGTGGTAAATCTTTCCGTACCAATCTGCAAAAATTAATGATCAAGCATGAGGCTTCTCATTGCGTTGTTCATGCTAAAAAACATCTACATAACTTGTCTATACCGCTTGGTATTAGTAAATATACCAGTGGTGAAACTAAGCTTCGAATTCAGGGGCAGGCAAGCCGGAAAGTGGCAGAATTAGCACAGGTTTTACCTGTTCAAGTTATTACACCAGAAAGCTATGAGCTGTTTTTTGGTGGTCCAAAAGAGCGTCGTAAGTTTCTTGATTTAGGTGTGTTCCACGTGGAACATCAGTTCTATTCCACATGGAAAATGTTTAATCAGGTGCTCAAGCAACGTAACGCTTTATTGAAATCTAAACCGAGAGATCTCCAATCCCAGCTAAGTTATTGGGATAAGGAGTTTATACGCCTTGCTGAGCAAATAAATATGTTTAGAGAGGCTTATATAGGTAGGTTTCAGACGCATTTTTTTGATAAGATAGGGGATATAAGCCCTATATTTAAAGGCCTTGAAATTCGCTTTCAAGCGGGCTGGAAGGGGGAACTAGCTGAGGTATTAACAAATCAGTTAGAGCGAGATGTAAAACTTGGCTATACAAGTAAGGGGCCGCATAAGGCTGACTTTAACTTTTATACTCAAGGAAACAGCGTAGAACATATTTTTTCTCGTGGCCAACTCAAGCTCTTACTGTATGCACTTAAAGTAATGCAAAACAGTTTGATTGACCAAGAGAGTAATAAGCAGTCAATTTTGCTTATTGATGATTTACCTTCGGAGCTTAGTGAAGATACTAAGGTGGCGGTATCGCGTCTGTTGGCGCAATGTCAGTCACAGCTGTTTATCACTGCTATTACTCCAGAAAGTATTGCCGCCGTTATTGAACCAATGGAACGTGAAATTAAAATGTTCCACGTGGAACATGGCAGCTTAATAACAAAATAATTGGAAGAAACCATGTCGGAAAATTACGATTCGTCGAGTATTAAAGTACTTAAAGGATTGGATGCTGTAAGAAAGCGTCCGGGAATGTATATCGGTGACACAGACGATGGTACTGGTTTACATCACATGGTGTTTGAGGTCGTTGATAACTCAATCGACGAAGCACTAGCAGGATATTGTGACGATATTTTCGTAACAATTCATACCGATGGCTCTGTATCTGTTCGAGATAATGGTCGTGGTATCCCAACTTCAATTCACGAAGAAGAAGGGGTTTCTGCGGCGGAAGTTATCATGACTGTACTACATGCCGGTGGTAAATTTGATGATAACTCATATAAAGTATCTGGCGGTCTGCACGGTGTAGGTGTTTCTGTTGTAAATGCACTTTCTGAAAAACTACAATTAACAATCCGCCGTGATGGCAAAGTGCATCAGCAAAAATACACAATGGGTGTTCCAGATGCGCCGCTAGGTATTATCGGTGAAGCGGAATCTACTGGTACAGAATTGAGATTCTGGCCAAGTGCTGAAACTTTCTCAGATACAAATTTCCACTACGATATTCTAGCCAAGCGCCTACGTGAATTATCTTTCCTTAACTCTGGTGTAAGCATCATTTTGAGTGATGAGCGCGAAGAGAATAAACAAGATCACTTCAAATACGAAGGCGGTATTCAAGCATTCGTTGCATATCTAAATCGTAAGAAGACGCCAGTTCATCAAAGCGTTTTCCACTTTTCGACTGAGCGTGATGATGGCATTAGCGTAGAAGTCTCTATGCAATGGAATGATGGTTTCCAAGAAAACATCTACTGTTTTACCAATAACATTCCTCAACGCGATGGTGGTACTCACTTAGCGGGTTTCCGTGCAGCACTTACGCGTACGCTTAACACCTACATGGAAAAAGAAGGCTTTAATAAAAAGTATAAAACCAGTGCTACGGGTGACGATGCCCGTGAAGGTTTGACCGCTGTTGTTAGTGTTAAAGTTCCTGATCCTAAATTCTCTTCACAGACAAAAGATAAGCTCGTTTCTAGTGAAGTGAAAGGGGCTGTTGAGCAAATGATGGCTGAAAAGCTAACGGAATTCTTGCTAGAAAACCCAGGCGATGCAAAAACCGTTGTAAACAAAATCGTTGATGCTGCGCGCGCACGTGAAGCTGCACGTAAGGCCCGTGAAATGACTCGTCGTAAGGGCGTTATGGATTTAGCTGGTCTACCGGGTAAACTCGCTGACTGCCAAGAACGAGATCCTGCACTTTCTGAACTATATATAGTGGAGGGTGACTCGGCGGGTGGTTCTGCTAAGCAAGGTCGTAACCGTAAGAACCAAGCAATTCTGCCGCTCAAAGGTAAAATCTTGAACGTAGAAAAAGCACGCTTTGATAAGATGCTTTCTTCTCAGGAAGTGGCAACACTAATTACTGCATTAGGCTGTGGTATTGGCCGTGATGAATATAACCCTGAAAAGCTAAGATATCACCGCATCATCATCATGACCGATGCGGACGTGGATGGTTCACACATCCGTACGCTGCTACTGACTTTCTTCTATCGTCAAATGCCAGAGATCATCGAGCGCGGTTATGTCTATATTGCTCAGCCACCACTATATAAAGTGAAGAAAGGTAAGCAAGAGCGCTATATTAAAGATGATAATGCACTAACTTCATACCTAACGACATTAGCACTTAACGATGCTGCATTATACCCAGCAGAAGGTGCTGAGCCAATTTCTGGTAACAAGTTAGAAAACTTAGTGCATGATTATCAAAATACGATAGATATTATTGAACGTTTAAAGCGTAAGTACCCGTCTTCAATCATGAACCGCTTGCTTTATCATCCAGAGCTCACCGAGTCAGACTTATCTGATGAAGCAAAGGTAACGGCGTGGACTGAAAACTTGGTTGCTGACCTTGTGAAGAAAGACGAAGACGCCACTATCTTCAACGCAGAAGTTGCATTTGATGAAGAGCGCCATATGTATTATCCGGTGATCAATATTCGTCAGCACGGTGTTGATAAAGCGCATACTTTGAACTTCGATTTTATTACATCTAAAGATTATGTTCGCATTGCGAACACGGGTCGTCAGATTGGTAGTTTGATCAGCGAAGGCGGTTATGTACAGCGTGGTGAGAAGACACAAGCAATCGAATATTTTGAGGCTGGTCTTGAATGGCTTATCTCAGAGTCTAAGCGTGGCTTGTATACACAACGCTATAAAGGATTGGGTGAGATGAACCCTGACCAACTTTGGGAAACAACGATGGATCCAGATGCTCGCCGTATGCTACGTGTGACTATTGAAGATGCCATTGCTGCAGACCAATTGTTTGCAACCTTGATGGGTGACCAAGTTGAACCTCGTCGAGAGTTTATCGAAACAAATGCACTGAGAGTTGTTAACTTAGACGTGTAAACTCAAACATTGTGGGATCTCATAATTCATGGCAGTGTGTCTCATAGCCGTGAAATAAAATCTCATAATTCGTGAAAGTTACTAAGAAGCCATCCAATTAGGGTGGCTTTTTTTATGTCTGAAACTTAGTGAAGTAATGCTAGATAGCAAAGTGGCGCAAATGTATGAATTCATACATTCTAAGTTTTTGATATATATTAACTTTTTATAGAGATTAATTCAAAAACTGGGTATTTATTGGTAATATAGACAGATGAGCAAACTAAAAAATAAGGCGAATATGAAAATATTGAAGAGGATTTAACAGGGCAAACCAAAAGGGTTTGGAAAGCCCCGTCAAAAAGAAATAGTCAAACTATCTCCATAGCAAGAATAGTATGACATCTCTAATTTGACCGCGCAACTGAACCCTTACATGAAAAATCAATGATTTAAGTCATTACCATTTTGGTAAGGGGTTACTATGTCTGTAAAAACAGTAGATTACGCTGAAGTGCGTGATCCAAAAACTAATGGAAAAAATTTTTCATTAGTCGCTTCGAGTGGACGAGTCAGAGAGCCTGTTACTCGTTCAAAAGGGCGAGTGGTCGGTCGCTTTCCCTCTGCAAAAAACCAAGCATCCATTTCTTGGGAGTCACAACTTGAGCTTAAAGCCATTAGGTTACTCGAGTACTGCGATAGTGTTGTGTCATATCGAGAACAGCCTAGACTCTTCAGCTTTTTAATCGATGGCGTGCAAAAGCGTTACTATCCCGACTTTGAAGTTATTTTAAGTGGTGGCCAGCGCATCTATGTGGAAGTAAAACCCGAGAGGAAGCTGTTAAGTCAGCCTATAAAAGCAAAGCACTTAGCCGTAGCTGATGCACTTGAGGAGCAAGGTGAAACACTTTGTTTTATCACCGACTCACACGTTGCAAATGATGCCTTGCAGCAAAACATCACGCTTATCCATCCGTACAACCAAGTTGATATTAAACAAGAGGATATCGAGTTACTAAGAGTTGCTTTCAAAGAAAGTGAGACAAGCTTTGGCGCACTTATCTCAGCGGGTGTTACTTTGAAAACGCTCTATTCAGCAATCGCAAAAGGCCTGATAACAATAGACTTATTAAGCCTTATCTCACTAGAAAGTAATTGTATATACAATGAGGAGGGGCACCGTGAGAACCGTATCTTTACATGCTGGTTTGCATCTGACCTTAGATAATGCGGATTATCTTATAGATAGAATCGTTGATGACAAATGCTACTTGGTTGCCCTTAAAGATGGCTCACTACTTATCGAATCTAAATACGCGCTGCGAGATATGCATAGTAATGGACGTGTCATTCTGCATGGAACGCAGCGTAAACAAACCACTAAAAAATCCGCAGATCTATCAACGTTGAGTGATGAACAAAAAGCGCAACTTGAGATCAGGCTTGTGTATTTACAAAGTGTGGTTCGTTGGCTTGGTAGTAAGCCAACAACAAAAGGAATTGAAGATGTGGTCGACTGTATTCACTCTGAGCTGAAAGGGGCGAAACCCTCGGCGAGCACGGTGTACAGATGGTGGCGTAAATGGGAAAGCTCAAGCCATGATCCAATGAGTTTAGTTAATAAGAAGTCTGGCTCTTCAACTTCTCGAAAGTTCAGTCGGCATGTAATACAAGCATTTAATGAGGTAGTTGAAGAGATATATTTAAACCGTCAGTGCAGACCAAAATCAGAGGTATACGATGCCTTCCTCATTCGGCTTAACAAGATGAAAATGACTGGGCCTTACGAAGTTGAGATATGCACACCAAGCCGAGCTCAGTTTTATCGCATGTTTAATTCATTAGATAAGTTTGATGAGATGGCTGCCCGAAAGGGTAAATACGCAGCAGAGAAACATTTTCGGATTGCAGGGGCTGGGCCCGTTGTAACACGAATCTTAGAGCGAGTTGAAGTTGATCACACACCACTTGATGTTTTTGCTGTTGATGGGCAAGCCAAAACAGTTGTTGGCCGGCCAACCTTTACGGTGTTGTTAGATTATTTCTCAAAGATGATCTTAGGGTTCTATGTAAGCTTAGAGCCTCCTTCAGAAATATCTGTGATGCATGCACTGAAAAATGCGGTGTTTACTAAAGATTACTGTAATGAGATGAGCAGAGTTAAAGAGCGCTGGGAGAGCTTCGGAGTGCCGCACACTTTGATATGTGATAACGGTCTTGAGTTTCATTCAGGTAACTTAAGGCGAGTATGTAAAGAGCTAATGATTAATTTGCAGTTTTGTCCGAAAAAGCAGCCACATTACAAGGGCGCTGTTGAGCGCTTTATAAAAACAATGAATCTATCTACGAGCCATAACTTTCCCGGTACAACGCGCTCGAATGCCAACGAGAGAGGTGACTATCAATCGATGGAGGAAGCGATATTCACACTGAATGACATTAATAACCGCATTCATGAATGGATCATCAATATTTACCAGAATCGAGTTCATAGAGCGACACACAGAACACCGGTAGGGCTTTGGCTAGAAGGGCTCGGTGTAGTTGAACCGCTATTGCCAGAAAGCAAAGAGCAGTTTGATATCGCACTATGTAAGGAGGCTACACGTACCCTCAGTCACAAAGGTGTTGAGATAAATAACCTGCTTTACAACAGTACCGAACTTGGATTACTTCGTCATAAAAATCGTGTTGAATCAGTCAGTGTTCGTTTTGATCCGATGAACATGGGGCATATATGGGTATTAAATGAAACCGAGAGTCCACCGTATTTTTTTAAAGTTAGTTGTACAAAATCAGATTATGCAGACGGACTAACAAAACGTACGCATAAGGCAATTATTGCCGAGCAAAAAACAAAGGGCATAAAAGATTTTAGCCAACAAAAGTTACTTGAATATAAACATGAGTTTATGGAGCAAGTGACTAAAGATGTGAAGGGTAAAAGTTACCGCAAGCGAGTCAAAGCGGCTCGTTATTCTATTTCTAAAGATGATAGCCAGTCAGACCCATTGAGCAAGCGCTTTAGTTCAGGAGAAAACAACTCTCTTACCAATGATGGTGCACTTTACCGGTTTAAGGTGGAAGGGGCTGACGATGAATAGGGCAGAATACATCGCCGTAGTTAAAAGGCTCAGAGGAATGGTGATCGTACACCCCAATTACGAGAAAGTAATGAAGGAGCTCACCAGCTCATTTGAATTGCATAGAGAAACGGGAATTGCGCAAAACCTGTTGTGTACAGGGCCATCAGGCTCAGGAAAGACGACATTAATTCATCAGCTTAAAAAGAAGTATGGCAGTATTGAAGATGATGAATATCAAAGCCCGATCATCGTTGTTAATACACCACCGCAACCGAACATAAAGAACTTTGCCGAAGCATTTTTGGCCGCATTGGAGGACCCATTTACTAAATCAGGTAACACAATACAAAAGACTAATCGGATCACAGAAGTGATGAAAATGAAGCAAACACAAATGCTCATTGTTGATGAGCTACAACACTTCGTTGAGCACGGACGAGGTATCACACTCAGGGGCGTATCTGATTGGCTCAAAAGTGTTATTGATACAGCGCAGGTATCTACCGTACTAATGGGGCTTGGTAAGGCCGAGGAAGTGTTGAAAGTGAATGAACAAATAAGAAGGCGCTTTAGCCAAACTTTGCGTCTCGAACCATTCACTATTGACAGTAAGGCTGAGGCTAAAAAGTTTGCATCGGTCATCCGAATACTTGATGAACAAATAAGGCTACCTGAAAAAATAAAATTGGGTGATGAAAGTATTGTTCGCTTTTATTACGCGACCAATGGCCTAATAGATTACCTTGTAAAGCTAATGGTTGGTGCGAGTGAGTTACTATATTCTCAGAACAGAGAAAGGATTGATAACAATGTACTCGCTGGTGCTTTTCAAAAGTATATTTGGCGCGATTGTAAAGATAGCCAAAACCCTTTTCACAAAGGCTTTATCGAGCAGCGCTTAGATAAGCAAAACATGCCGTTTTTTGTTGGGTAATGGGGCGAGCATGGATAACAAAATAAGCAGGCCCGCGATTTGTATTCCCTTGGCAGATGATGAATCTGCCATAGGTTACTTTAAGCGCCTGGCCGACATCAACGTAGTCGACCCTAACGATTTAGTGCTCCCAATCAGGTGCAACTCATTATTTGCCAAAAATTTGCAGCCCGTACTCGAAGAAAACAAGTGGATTGAGTTTAGTGCAGCGCGCCACAACATGCTTGTTGAAATGTCAAAGCTGAACTTTAAGCACTTAAGCAAGCAATTGAAGTATTGCCCATTATGCTTGCGAGAGGGTGAGACGTGGCAAAATGGCTGGCACTTTCTATGTTCCGCAGCATGTATCAAGCATGCCGTCTGGTTGCTTGATACTTGCCTATATTGTGGCAAAACATTAAGTCTTGCGCATACGTCCTTTCACCATTGCCGCAGCTGTGGTTTTGACATGCGACGTGCCACATCACAAACTCAGAGGTGTCCTGAAGAGGTTATTGCGCTGCAGTGCTTTTTGGAGGGTAAGCCTCTACCTAGTACATCAATGCCTTTGCTATGGACGGACTTTAGTGAGCTTACTCTTGAGGAGCGTTCAGAGCTTTTGCAGTTATTCGTCCGGTTTCAGCCTCAACCTGACGGTAGTATGAGGCAAGTGTACAAATATCTAAGTAACAAAGACTCGGCCAAAGTATGCCTACATGAGGTAGCTCATTCACTATTTGGTGGCTATGCGGGCTTATGGAACTATTTATGTGCCTTAAAGGTATTTGATGAAGGTGCAGTAAGTTCAAGGTTTACGAAGTTCTACAGAACTTTTTATAACTTGTGTACTCATGCGTGCTTTGAGCCATACAAAGAAGTTATTGAGCAGTTCATCAACAATCATTGGCATAAAGCCCTGTCAAAACGAAACAACTTATTTGCTAGCAAAACCATTCAAACTCACCCTTGGGTACCACTGCAACAAGCTTGTCGTATGTATGGTCTTTCCAAGCGAACTTTGCGCCGAGCTGTTGCTGATGGCATGCTTACCGGCAAAGTAGAGAAAAAGGCATGCAACACCTCCATTTTGATTTATAAACCAGATATCGAGAGAAAGGTTATTCGCTTAAAAGATGTGTTGAATGCAGCAGAGGCGGCCACCTTACTTGGTGTGACTAAAGCACAGTTTAAACAGCTAAGGGATGCGGGTACATTCAAGCAGTTCTCCTCTCCTGAAGCGGGTTATTGCAGCACATGGCAATTCTCAAAAATGGAAATTGAGTCGTACATGGAAACGGTGTTGAGGCACACAGCTGTCGTTCAGTCAGATTACCTGTGTATACCTGACATCATGCGAGCGTATGGTCACAAGTGCGAAAACTTGCTATCTAGGTTGCTTGAGGCGGTTGAAGCCAATGAGCTTATTGCAAAACAGTTCAGTGCCAAACCTAGTGTTAGGTCATTAGCGATTAAAAAGAGTGACTTGCTTCATTGGCTCGATATTACCTTGCCAACGGACCATCATTACTCAGTTCCTCGCGTAGCCAAGCTACTCGGGGTCAATCAGCAGTTTACCTATGAATTAGTGCATTATGGCTTGTTGCATAGCGATGAAACTGGCCATAGTTACGACATAACAGATGAACACCTCATGGCTTTTCATATCGAGTATGTGTTGTTGTCAAAGCTATCTAAATCGACCGGCGTCAACTCTCGCAATCTTATTAAGCACCTTATGGATTATGAGATCTACAGCGTAGACAAAGACTGGCCAGTAAAGCTTAGGCAGAAGGTATATCGAAGGGAGGATGTGGAAGCAGTGGAGTGGTTGGTTGAGCTTTAAAGTAATAAAGCAGTTGGTCTATCGTTTCTTACTCAAAGATCGTCAAAGTTTGAAAAGTTTTTAGTGCTTGTTGTTTGCTCAAAATGTATAATTCTAGCCCGAATCTTACACCTCTTGTTGTAATTTTACAGTCTGAGGTCTACTATCAATTTAATTAAATTTCTCTAAAGACTATTAAAAAATGAAATTTCCTAATCAAGAGAATACTCAACGTAAAGCCTCTAAACATAAGGAATCCGCGGTAGTCATCCCTTTTAAGAGAAGCTTAAGAAGTTCAGGGACTACGCGCGTACCTGAAATCTGTGAAGAAAAGGCCATTCAAAGGCTACTTGATAAAGCCAGTAAACTCGACTGGTAAATATCAGAATAATATTACTCAGCAGTAAAAGGAAAGTTATGGCTGAACCTGCTCCTCAAATCAAACCAATTTCAAGAAAAAATACCAAAAGTTCTATCGAACAAATCGGCGAACGGCAGTCCAAAGAAGTTATCATTGGATTTTGCGGTGCTGTTGGCGCTGGTATAAGGAGAGTAAGAGAGCCTTTGGTTTCAATATTAGAGCAGCATGGCTATCATGTTGAGACCATCAGAATTAGCAGGCTATTTAAGCAAAATGTGCCCAAGACTTATAATGGAAGGGTTGATTTTGATAATTGGTCACCAGCAGAACGTTATACTGAACTACAGAATATAGGTAATTTTTTCAGGGAGAAGGGACGATGTTCTTTTCCTGCTGAGCTAGCTGTAAGGCAGATTGGTGTAATTAAAGAGCAGAAAACACAGGGAAAACGTGTTAAAACTGCTTTTTTGATAGATCAGCTAAAACACCCTGATGAAGTTAAACTATTACGTCTGATCTATCAAAATAACTTTTTTATGTTGGGGCTTTATAGAAATAGAGGTGAGCGAACGGCTAATTTGGTAGATGAGGATATCACTCGAAGCCGAGCTGAAAAAATAATCGAAAGGGATAAAAAGGATATAGATGCTCATGGACAGCATCTTGATAAAACATTTCATCTTTCAGACTACTTTATTACCAATAGTGGTAATGCAAGTGAGTTACGCGAAAAAGCTTTAAGATTTGTTGAGCTAATACACGGCTCAATTCAACACCCTCCCAGCACAGACGAAAAATCTATGTATGCAGCATATGGAGCTGCATTGAATTCGGTTTGCTTATCTAGACAAGTTGGAGCTTCCATCGTTGATAAAAATGGAAATGTTATTGCTACTGGCTTTAATGATGCTCCTAGCTTTGGAGGTGGGTTGTACTCATCAAGCATGGAGAAAGATCACCGATGCGTGTTCAAAGGTGGTAAGTGTTACAATGATTCAGAAAAGCAAAAAATACGGACTTCAATAGAAAAAAATTTAAAGACTTACTTACCAAAAAAGCTGTTCAACCTAGAAGAATTAGAAAAACAAAATAAAGATGTTGAGCTTTTGTTAGGCGAAATAGTCTCTTCAATATACAGCAATACGCGGCTTAGTTCTTTAACTGAATTTTCCAGAGCTATTCATGCTGAGATGGAAGCTTTATTGGTTTTAAGCCGAACTAATTCACCTTCAAGTACTGGATGTACGCTATATACAACGACATATCCCTGCCACAATTGTGCTAGGCATATAGTTGCTGCTGGTATTGAGAGGGTAGTTTTTATCGAACCCTATGAAAAAAGCTTGGCTTTAAATTTACACAGTGATGCTATCTCGGAAAGCAAAGAGGATGGCAAAGTTTTTTTTGAAAGCTTTGAAGGAGTATCTCCTAGAAGTTTTGAATCATTCTTCAGTCGAAAAGGTAAAGTAAAAAATAGCGAAGGCGTTGCGTTGCCGTATGAACAAAATGACTCATTGATCGTGACTAAACAGTTTTTAGATGGTTATGATGAGTATGAAGCTAAGGTAACTGAAAATACTCAGGTTATATTAGATAATCTCAACAATGCGATAGATAGCACCTCAATTAAATAAAAGCTGCTAGAATTTAAAAAACATTAATTAGGTCTGTTAGTCCAAAATTTTTAATGCACTAAAGAGCTGTTATGGTGCTCAGGTGTTCGGCATTAGCGACTGTTTGGGCTTTACTTTGAAGGGTCAGCATTGTGCACATGTAGCCATTTTCTTGATAGTAAGTTTGTTCCCATACATGGCTTAGTGAATTATTCGAGTGATCATCAAACCACACCGCTGTGCTACTATGGCTTATGTCAGTAAAAAAGTTACTCATATTCGATAATATATCAGAAGTATATTTCTTTGGAAGGGGCAGTTTTTTGCTTGTGAGCAAATAGGGCTCAAACTCCTTAGCTGACCAGTTAGACCATACATAACGACATACATTATCTTTTGAATGAATGATCATCATCGGGACTGCATTACTTAATAAGTCACAACATCGATTAACTGTAGCAGAAAAGCTCATTTGAGCATTATCTGAGATAATTTTAAACAATCTTAGGTCTGGCGTATTATCTGATAATTCTTTGAGTAGTAAATGTTTAGGGAGCATTAATAACTCTGCGAACTTAAATGCTTCCTTCTCTAAGGACTGATGTTCAGGCCCATAAATTCTGGTCATTGTATGATGAGGAAGTAAATGATGGCCTAGCTCATGTGCAATTGAATAGCGCTCTCTACCTGAATTATTTTTATGCGTTCTATATAGTATGACAGCTTCATCCTTAAAGTTATCTGCATACAAAACCCCTTCAGGTTTTCCTTTTAGTTGGTAGGGTATAAACCCAACGATACCGCACTGTTTTGCTATTTCTAACAGAGGTATTGGGAGTGATAGACCTTGGCACTGTTTGAAGATTTCGTTTACTAATTCATGAGGTGTGAAACAATCTGCAAGTGCTATACGGTCTATCTTTAACATTATTATCCTTTGTTTTTTCTCTGCTCAATCAGGGCCTTAGCCATTTCCAAAGCATTTGTAATCGTGCGCTTATCTTCGCTAGTCAATGAGTTTACGTCCAAGTCAAGCTCTCGAAACATAATGTGGGCTCCAGAGTTATCACTTTCCTCTAAGCCGACAAGAGTATCGAGAGACACTTGATAGTATAGCGCAAGTTTTTTGAGCAATTCCAGTGATGGATTTTTAGTCTTCCCTTTCTCTAGCTCCCAAATATGGGGCTTTGAAACGCCAACAGCATCAGCTACAGCTTGTAAGGAAGCCTTTTTATTGACCCTTAATTCGGTCAGCTTTTCTGCTAAAGTCATGCGTAATTCTCCACTAAATAAACCTTGTAATATTTTTATTGTATGTATAAATCAAACGATACTGTATGTATACACACGAACATACAAAAAAGCAAATTCTGTTAGGTGTTGCTTGACGGAATCGTTTATTAGATCTAACATGATTGTATAGATGAAGTTTAACGTGTCGTTAGGTTATGATTAACATTGAGCGAGTTCGTGTACTAGACCGGTGTTTTAACTGGTATCTAGAGGCTTTTATTCTATTAATGGGAATTCAACGGGATTTAATTCTGAAGAGTTGGAGCTAGCTCCCGAAAAGGAGCGACGCTCAGTAGAACAAGCTAAAAGTAGTTTAGATGTAATGTTTAGCAGCAAAATTCTAGCTACTTTTTGTGATTTCTGCAACCCAAATTATTTTTACTTAAAATGGGAGCCTTTTAATATGGCCGATAAGAAACAAAGCAAAAAAGTAGTAAAAAGTAGTAAAACCAATAAAATCAAAGTGCCTAAGGGCATGAAGCTGATTTTCCGACCTTACCGAAAGAATCCAAAAACAAATCAAGTTGAATATGCCAGAAATTATGGGAAGCGGGTCTTCCCTATGCTGATTCCTGATACTAATGGGTAGGAGGTGATTATGAAATATATAAGAACCCTAAGCGCATTTAGTGCGATTTTGGAAGGCAAGGAAAATGTATACGTGTCACTTAAACTTGATGAAAATAAGATTGAACGACTTCATCAAGTTGGATTTCCAAAAGAATTGAAAAGTGGTTTGACCTTATTGCCTCGAGTGATCGGACCTAGAACTAGGTATAACGCTGAGGGTAAGTATGGTCCTGCCGATAAAAGTGTTCCTAAAGTTCCGTATGTTATTGAGCGCCACTGGGAAAGAACAGATTGGCACGGCAATATACATTCTGGAATTATTTACCAGCACAGGCTTAAGTGGTTTAGGGAGTATACGCCAGCTCCATCAATTGAAATGTCGATTGTGTTTATAGGTGAGCAAGCTTTTGTAAGAAGCCCGTTGTTGAGCACATCCGAACCTTGCGATCTAATAGCCGCTATTAATGTATTTTTAGAGGTTTTTGGTGAGGTCGAGTTTATGAGTGCTAATCAGTTACCTATATATATGAATTTGTATAAAGTGAATTGGGAATTGCTCCCTCAAGGGACTTTGCTTAGTCAGCTTGGAGAGCGTGACATTGAGAAATTAACCACCAGAAAATCAAAGAAAAAAGATAGTGTATGTAAATATCGTTTAAGCACAATTGAGAGTTATACGCCGGACTTTGTAGCTATAGGAAATGGAGGTTTCCAAGGCTATATCGTATATGGATTTAAGCAGCATGGTATTTTTGTCTTAGAGAGTATGGTGAGGAATAACGCAACATACATTCTCAATGGAAATTGGCAAAAAATTAGTCAGCTAAGCAAGAGAGATATACTTGACCAAAGTCTTCACGAAGAACGGATCATTCACAACGAAAGTTGGTCAACAAACTTAAGTCGGTTATTCAAAGAAGCAGCTTAAGGCTCAGTCATAGTAATGCCCAGACTTTATGTTGGGCATTACTAATTTCCTTGGTGGAGCTGTCTGCGTTTAAACACGCTAAATAGATACTCCATTTCTTTATTTAACATTGCCGGATATGCAAGTTATTGCAGGTAATTTACCTGTGGTTCACTCAGTGTTGCTTAGATGATTCATAAACAAATATCCAAAGCAATATGGAGGTATAAATGCGAAATGTACATACAACTATAAATAGATATTACAGAGTTTTCGAATCTTATGAAGGTGTCTTTTCTCCGAAGTCCTTGCTCCTTTGGGCTGTTATGGTTTCAAGTTTGCTGTCTTTTACTTCAACTTTTTGGCTTGCAGGGTTTATCCAAATAGAAAAATACATACAGATTGAAAAGGTGAGTAGTGCAGTAAAGGTGGCTTGCTTTCTATTTTTTAGTATTCTAGCATTTTTTAGTTGGCTCAAAGTATTGTTAAAAAAAGATAACTTTGCTCGACGACGAGCTCAGATAGAACTTCAAACGAATGAAGAAAAATTATGGAAACTAGAAGAAATGTGGCTCCGCAGGTATCTGCCATATAAACCGTCAGAGTACCTATCTTTGGCCGAAGATATAGATAAGTCACTATCTTTAAGAGAAAAGTATGCATCTTCAGATAAAATCAATGCTCGAAAAGTAATGGAACACATTTTTGCTAATGAGTCTAAAGCTCGAGTACTTGCAATGTTTTTGATGTTTTGTGCCAGTATCGTCGCGTTATCAATAAAGGGAGGAGCGACAATTGAAACTGTTTTTAGTTTCTATGAAAACGCGACCAGGAAAGAGCTAGTGACTATTTTTCTGATTTTTCCAGCTGTGAGTTATGTATTTTATGTTGAGCTGAAAATAATAACAGCTTACCTCGCAATGCTCATTGAACGGGGATTTGAGAGATTGGATGGAAAGAGTGCATATAGTAAACGAAAGGCAAAGATCTTTATTAATGTACTCGTGAGGTATTTTGCATTTGAAAAGCCTCGGGAGAGAGTTGAATTGGACTTAAAACCCAGCATCGTGAATAAAGCTGCATAACTAAGGTGAACTTAGTGAACAGCAAGAATCATGAGAATCTAGTCTGATACTTCCAAAGATCATGAGAAAACGGTCACTCATAGTTTCTCATGATCTTTGCCAATGCTTTAATTTACATGGGTGTTATTGTCACTAATTGTGAGATCTCACAAACATCTAGTAAAAAGGAGGGATTTTCCCTCCTTTTTTTATGCTTTAAAGCTTAAAACCCTCTTGCGCTCGCGGTATACTGAGCATAATTTTCAATCATTGAATCGAGCGTAAGCGCCAAATTACTGCAGGCGTTTACATACGATAAGTACCAGATAAAAATAAGCCAACTATGCAAAAATACGATATCAAAACCTTCCAAGGTTTGATCCTGGCTTTACAGGATTACTGGGCGCAGCAAGGCTGTGTTGTAGCTCAACCTTTAGATATGGAAGTTGGTGCGGGTACATTCCACCCGATGACCTTCCTTAAGTCCATTGGTCCTGAGCCAATGTCGAGCGCATACGTACAACCTTGTCGCCGCCCGACGGATGGTCGCTATGGTGAAAACCCTAACCGTCTTCAGCATTACTACCAATTCCAAGTTGTTTTGAAGCCATCGCCTGAGAATATTCAGGAGCTCTACCTAGGCTCTCTAGAAGCGTTGGGCATTGATACATTAACGCACGAAGTACGTTTTGTTGAAGACAACTGGGAGTCACCAACGCTAGGTGCTTGGGGATTAGGTTGGGAAGTATGGTTGAATGGCATGGAAGTGACTCAGTTTACTTACTTCCAGCAAGTTGGCGGTATTGAATGCTCACCGGTAACGGGTGAAATTACGTATGGTTTAGAGCGCCTTGCAATGTATATACAAGGTGTAGATAGCATTTATGATCTCGTTTGGACAGATGGTCCAATGGGACGCGTAACTTATGGTGACGTGTTCATGCAAAACGAGATAGAACAGTCGACATATAACTTTGAATATGCGGATGTAGAGGCATTATTCAAGCAGTTTGACCAGTGTGAAAAAGAAAGCGAAAAGCTAATCGAAGCAGGGCTTCCTCTACCAGCTTATGAGCAGGTAATGAAGGCATCTCATGCATTTAACCTGTTAGACGCACGTCATGCTATCTCAGTAACTGAGCGTCAGCGCTATATATTAAGAGTTCGTGCTTTATCAAAAGCCTGTGCACAGGCTTACTATGACGCACGTGAAGCACTTGGCTTCCCGCTTTGTAAGGATAAATAATGTCGACTGAAAACTTACTCGTAGAAATTGGTACCGAAGAGCTACCACCAAAGGCGTTACGCAACCTTGCTGAGTCATTCGCAGAAAATACTAGGCAAGAGCTAGAAGCATTAGAGCTTAGCCATGAAGGCGTGAGCTGGTATGCATCACCTCGTCGCTTAGGCATTCAAGTTAAAGCATTACAAACGCAACAAGCCGACAAAGTGGTTGAAAAGCGTGGTCCAGCTATTCAGGCGGCATTTGACGCCGATGGTAACGCGACTAAAGCGGCGCTAGGTTGGGCTCGTGGTTGTGGTATTGATATTAATGATGCTGAGCGTTTAGAAACTGATAAAGGCACTTGGCTGCTACACAAGGCGAAAGTAGAGGGGCAACAGACCTTAGCGTTACTAAGCGATGTGATCAACAAAGCATTGGCTAAGTTACCTATTCCAAAGCCGATGCGCTGGGGTGCGAACAAGACGCAATTTATCCGTCCTGTGCATACTGTGGCTGCACTACTTGGTAGTCAACAAGTTGAAGGTGAAGTGCTAGGTAAAACCATCAGCAATGAGTTGCAAGGACATCGCTTCCATCACCCTGAGCGTGTTCGTGTTGAACATGCTGATGATAGCCATGCAGTGCTAAAAGGCGCATACGTTATTGCGGATTACGAAGCACGTAAAGCATTAATTCGTGGCCAAATTGAAGCTGAAGCTGAAAAGCTCGGCGCGCAAGTGGCGATGGATGAAGATCTTCTTGAAGAAGTTACATCACTAGTCGAGTGGCCAGTAACTTTGGTTGCATCTTTTGAAGAAGCCTTCTTGCAAGTGCCTGATGAAGCACTTATCTACACCATGAAAGACGACCAAAAATACTTTCCACTGTTAGATAAGAAAGGCAACTTGATCAACAAGTTCTTGTTTGTTTCTAACATTGAAAGTAAAGATCCGAGCGTAGTGATCTCGGGTAACGAGAAAGTGGTTCGCCCACGTCTGGCAGATGCTCAGTTCTTCTTTGAAACGGATAAGAAGAAAACGCTGGAAAGTCGTCTTGAGTCACTTGATTCAGTGTTATTTCAGAAGCAGCTTGGCACACTAAAAGACAAGTCAGAGCGTATCTCTGCGCTCGCTGGTTTTATTGCGGAGCAGCTTGGTGCTGATAAGGCATTGGCAGAGCGTGCAGGTTTACTAAGTAAAACGGATTTAATGACTGAAATGGTCATGGAATTTACTGACGTTCAGGGCGTGATGGGTATGCATTACGCGCGCATTGATGGCGAAGCGGAAGAAGTCGCACTAGCACAAAATGAGCAATATATGCCGCGTTTTGCTGGTGATAACCTACCGTCTAACCCAATCAGTTTTGCCGTGGCGCTTGCGGATAAGTTTGATACTCTGGTTGGCATTTTTGGTATCGGCCAGACACCAAAAGGCGATAAAGACCCGTTTGCACTTCGCCGTGCTGCCATCGGCGCATTGCGTATTATGGTAGAAAAAGAACTACCATTAGACATTCAGGATATCGTTGCCGAAGCAATGACGTTATTCGGTGATAAGCTAAGCAATGCAAATGTTGCCGATGAAGTGGTTGAGTTTATGTTAGGTCGTTTCCGTGCCTGGTACCAAGATGAAGGTATCAGCGTGGATGTGATCCAAGCAGTACTTGCAAGACGTCCAACGAGCCCAGTTGATTTTGATCGCCGAGTAAAAGCGGTTAGTCACTTTAGAACGTTGGCGGAAGCTGAAGCGTTAGCTGCTGCCAATAAGCGTGTAAACAACATTCTAGCGAAGAATAACGTCGCGTCAGAAGCTGCGGTGGAGAGTTCACTCCTGCAAGAAGAAGCTGAGCAAACATTGGCTGCACAAGTTGCTGCGTTAACTGCTGAGCTTGCACCTGTTTACGCTGAAGGTGATTATCAAACTGCACTGACGCGTTTAGCAAGTTTACGTGAAGCAGTAGATAACTTCTTTGATAATGTTATGGTAATGGCGGACGATGAAGCGGTTAAAGCCAATCGTTTAGCGCTACTTGGTCAGTTAAGTAAGTTATTCCTTAATACTGCAGATATTTCAGTGTTACAAAACTAATTGCTGATACAAAAGCCAGCAATTGCTGGCTTTTTTCTGATTGGTAAAAGCAAGTAAAAGGCAGTCTAGCTATGATTAAAAAACAAGGGGCAATGGCGATTGCGCTATTAGCACTTACCGCTTGTAGTAGTAACTTTCAATTGCCAACAACGTCAACTTCACCGGTAGTTGCTGGAGAGTTGGATAAGACAATGTATTTACGCGGTGACTTCACTCTGTGGGATGCCGAACCTCAGTATCGCTTTGAAGAAACACAACCGGGGATCTACGCAACAAAAGCAAGATTCATGAGCCCAGGTAAAGTGTATGAATTTAAAATTGCTGATGAGCAGTGGAGTGAAGGCTACAACTGTGGCTATAAGAGTGAAGGGCAGTTAACGCTAGGACAACCGCTGGTCGCGGATTGTAACACTGTGTATAACTACTTTAGCTTTAAGCCAAGTAAAAAAGGTTGGTACGAAATCCGCTTAGATTATCGTAATCCTCGCTCACCAAAGGTGGTGATTGTAAAATCTTAAAAAAGCGGCATCAGCCGCTTTTTTATTGTCTATGACTCATGAGTTCAAACAGTGTGTTAAAGAGGAGATCACTGACCTTTCTTAATCACATATTTGTAAGGAGATTCGGCCACTGCTTTGGCAACCAAAGTGTGATCCATAAATTCACAGAAGCTCGGAATGTCCCTTGTCGTTGATGGATCATCTGCGATAACTAACAACGTCTCACCTAAGTTCATCCGTCTCACCATGCCTCTAATCATCATTACCGGCTCCGGACAACGTAAGCCTACTGCATCTAAGGTGTGGTCGGTATTATCAAAACTCATTGTGGGTGGCCTTGTTAGTTACGTTGTTAGTGACGAAAACTGCTATTTTAACCGCATGTTGTAAGTAAGCTCAAGTTTGGATAACTCAAGTCTGATACCAATTAGTCTTAATACTTGTTCAATTTGAAGGAGCAAATCTGACGCTAACTGCGTTAAAAATTTCTCATTTAGAACAACTAAATAGCAAAATATTTGCCTTGCCTACATGGATGTAGGTACCTCAGCGATAGCAGGACGCGGTAGCGGTGTTATCGACAAAATTTTCTCGCCTCAAAATAGACCACTTAATTAAGATAATTGGTATTAGCCAGCCGAGGTGAGGTAAATGCGGGTAATAAAAAAGGCAAAACAGCTGTGCCGTTTTGCCTTGGTCACCAAGTTGAAGTTGTGTGCTGGTATTGTCTTATAAAAGCCCAGTACCAGCTGGTTGGAATTAGTTATCTACGCGCTCGAATACGGTAGCGATACCTTGGCCTAAACCAATACACATAGTTGCAAGACCATACTTCGCGTCTTTCTCTTCCATTAGATTGATAAGCGTTGTGCTAATACGTGAGCCTGAGCAACCAAGTGGGTGACCGAGTGCAATTGCACCACCGTTGAGGTTCACTTTCTCATCTACTTTGTCTAGTAGACCTAGATCTTTTAGCACTGGTAGTGATTGTGCTGCAAAGGCTTCGTTTAGTTCAGCAACATCAATATCATCGATAGTAATGCCCGCCTGCTTCAAGGCTTTTTGTGATGCTGGAACTGGACCATAACCCATGATGGAAGGATCGCAACCTGCGACTGCCATTGACTTAACACGAGCACGAATTGGAAGACCGAGTTCTCTTGCTTTAGACTCGCTCATGACCAACATAGCTGAAGCACCGTCAGAAAGCGCTGAAGAGGTACCTGCAGTTACCGTACCCGATGCAGGGTTAAATACAGGACGTAGCTGTCCTAGACCTTCTAGGCTTGTCTCAGGGCGGATAACTTCGTCATGCTCGACAAGTACAGGTGTACCATCGGCATCATGACCTTCCATTGGCAGGATTTCTTTTGCAAAACGCCCTTCAAGGGTTGCGGCATGTGCGCGCTGGTGTGAACGTACGGCAAATTCATCTTGCTGCTCACGACTGATACCATGCATTAGCGCTAAGTACTCAGCTGTTAACCCCATCACGCCAGCAGCTTGCGCAACTGATGTCGCAAGGCCTGGGTGAAAGTCATTACCATGTGTCATTGGTACGTGACCCATGTGCTCAACACCACCGATAAGGTAAGTGTCACCAGCACCTGTCATGATAGCGCGAGCTGCGTCATGCAATGCCTGCATTGACGAACCGCATAGGCGGTTCACGGTTACCGCCGGTACGGTGTGAGGAATGCCAGCTAAGAGTGCAGCATTACGACCAACGTTAAAGCCTTGCTCTAAAGTTTGCTGTACACAGCCCCAGTAAATATCATCAATTGAGTCTGGTGCTACTTGAGGGTTACGCTCAAGTAGGCCTTTCATCAAGTGTGCGCTGAGGTCTTCGGCACGTTTATGCTTAAATACACCGCCTTTTGAACGGCCCATTGGGGTACGAATACAATCTACGATTACCGCGTTTTCCATGTTACTGGCCCTCCACTTGATAGAACACTTTACCTTCATCTGCCCACTGTCTAGTTTGCTCAGAAACTCGATAAATTTCACCAAGATGAGCGTACTTATCAGCCATAGCTACAAAGTTTGCGAGGCCGATTTGGTCTAGATAGCGGAATGCACCACCTCTGAATGGAGGGAAGCCGATACCGTAGATCAGTGCCATGTCTGCTTCTTGCGGTGAAGCAACAATGTTTTCTTGCAGACACAGTAACACTTCATTGATCATTGGCACCATACAACGCTCAATAATCGTTTGTTTATCAAATTCAGTTGGTGCGTCACAAATACCGCTCAGCAGCTCAAGCGCGCTGTCGTCTTTACTCTTCTTCAAACGACCTTTGCGATCTGGTGCATATTGGTAGAAGCCTTTTTGGTTCTTCTGACCAAAGCGCTCAGCCCCCGCAAGTACTGCGACAGGGTCTTTGTCTTTACGTGCCATGCGAGTAGGGAAGCCATCAGCCATTACACCAGTACAATGGTTTGCCGTATCGATACCCACTACGTCTAGTAGGTACGCTGGACCCATTGGCCAGCCGAAGACATTTTCCATAACCTTATCTACTTTTGCGAAGTCAGCACCTTCTACAACAAGTTGGCTGAAGCCTGCAAAGTAAGGGAATAGAACACGGTTCACGAAGAAACCTGGGCAATCGTTAACAACGATAGGAGACTTGCCAAGCTTTAAGGCATAATCTACCACTGCAGCAACGGTTTCATCCGATGTTTGCTCGCCACGAATGATTTCTACCAATGGCATTTTTGGCACTGGGTTAAAGAAGTGCATACCACAGAAGTTTTCTGGCTTCTCAAGTGCCGTGGCTAACTCATCAATACGAATAGTTGATGTGTTTGAAGTCAGGATCGTACCTTCTGGTAATTGCGACTCTAAACTCGCCAATACCGTTTTCTTGACTTTAGGGTTTTCAACAACGGCTTCTACGATGATGTCTGAGCCTTGTAGATCGTGATCGTTGAGCGTTGCTTTGATTTTACCTAAAGTGGCAACCATCTTGTCCATTGACATGTGGCCGCGCTGTACTTTTTTACCAAGTAGTTTTGCAGCCTCACCCATACCAAGGTCTAGGGCACCTTGCTGTATGTCTTTCATGACAATTGGCGTACCTTTGTAGGCCGATTGGTAAGCGATACCGCCACCCATAATACCAGCACCAAGTACCGCTGCTTGTTTGATCTCTGTTTTACTTTGTTTTGCTTGTTTCTTGGCAACCGTTTTGATGTATTGATCCGCTAAGAAAATACCGGTTTGCGCTGCGGCTTCTGCCGTTTTGGCAAGCTTAGCAAAGTTTTGGTTTTCGAGTGCCATCGCTTCTCTGCGACTAAGGTTTGCTGCCGCTTTAAGCGTTTGTACCGCCATCATTGGTGCTGGGTAATGACCTTTGGTTTTTGCCATGACTAAGCCTTCGGCCATACCAAAGCTCATACCTTGCTCAACACGATTCATCTTCAATGGGTCAAGCTTGATTTGGCGTTTCGCGCGCCAATCTAATTTACCTGCAATGGCTTGCTCCAAGGTACGAATAGCGGCAGCCATGAGTTTGTCAGTAGGTACTACACCGTCAACCGCACCCACTTTTAGTGCGTCATTCGCTCGGTTTTCTTGACCTGTGGTTATCCACGTCATTGCGTTGTCAGCGCCGATTAAGCGAGGAAGTCTTACGGTACCACCAAAGCCCGGCATAATGCCAAGCTTAACTTCTGGTAGGCCAATTTTTGCGTTGTCAGTTGCAATACGGTAATCCGTGGCGAGCAACCACTCGCAACCACCGCCAAGCGCAAGGCCATTTACTGCCGATAGTGTAGGGAAAGGTAAATCTTCTATTGCGTCGAAGACATCGGTTGCGGTTTTAATCCAACCAACAAGTTCTTCTTCTGGGCGTTGGAAAGTCGGAAGGAATTCAAAAATATCAGCGCCAACAATAAAGTGGTCTTTATCGCTGGTAAAAATTAAGCCGTCGATGTCGTCGCGCTGGCTCAATTCGATAAGTGCTTCGTGGCTTTCCTTTAGTACTTGCTGAGATAGTTTGTTTACTGAGCCTGGTAGGCAAAACTTAAACTCAGCGATATTGCCTTTGCAAAAATCAACTACAAAGGACTCGCGTTTGATTAACATACATGTTCTCCCGTGCTTTACACTGGTACGATGAGTTGTAATTTCAATCAGTGTGGATCCTTTGGCGGCAAATTGCAATGAAAAATTTACCGCACATTTACTGAAATACCTGAGTCGGTTTGCTATGGTGGCTTAACGCACCTCGCATTTAGTGTCATTTATGAGCATGCTCGCAAGTGACAAGCCGAGTTTTGGTCTTCAGCGCCATCTTTAGATAAGCATAATTTGGCTGTATTTCAATTTAGGTGTGTATTCTTTTGGCAGATAAAAAAGGGTTTGCATGACATATTGGTTACCCCGCTTAGCTGCAGGCAGCTTATGTATGGTGAGCTGGCTCTGTGCAGCCGATAGCACTCACGACGAATTTAAAGAGGCTGAGCGTGTCGCTTGGTCTGGTAATTATAATAATTTTAAAGCTGCAACAGCGCAGCTCGATCATCCACTTAAGCCATACGTTGAAATGGCATTTTACAAGCGTCACCCTAAACTCAAGTACCAGCAGGAAATTCAGCACTTTTTAACGGTATACGAACACACCCCATTAGAATGGCCTGTACGTTCAGCTTGGCTCGATTATTTAAAGCGGTATAAAAAGAAAGCACGATTCATCGAGTTCTATCGTGAAACCAGTGATGTTGAACTCAAGTGTACGTATTTGGTGTATCAGTTGGACTTGGGTGCACCGAAAAAAGCCATTCTTGATCAGGTAACCGATATTTGGACGGTGGGAAAGTCTCAGCCCAGAGCTTGTGATGGTCTTTTTAACCAATGGCAAAAAGCGGGGTATAGAACGCCTGAGCTAGTCTGGCAGCGAATTTCTAATGCTGCACAATCTGGTCAAACGTCACTGCTAGACTATCTTGAGAAGCTGTTACCAAAAAATGAGGCATACCTTGCCGAGCTATATAAAAAGGTTCGCCAAGATCCGAGTGCCGCTGCCGGGCTTTATCGGTTTAGTAAACGTACTAAAAAAGAAGCCGAAATTGCGGTATATGGTATAAGACGCCTCGTTTGGCGCGATCCTGATTTAGCGCTGCGTGCCTGGCAGAAGATGCAGGATATGTTTACCTTTACTCAGCGGCAAAAGGATAGTGTTGCTTATCGTTTCGCTCTAGCGCTTGCGTCTAAAGGGCATGAAGACGCACGGTTTTGGCTTAATAAAGTGCCCAAATCGTTGCAGGACAGAAAGCTACTACAGTGGCTGATGAGTAACATGCTGAAAGAGCAAGATTGGGAAGGGATTTCGGCCTTATTCGTGGGTCACGAGCAACTAAGCAATGGTCAACAATACTGGCTTGCATATAGCCTCGCGAAGCGTGACGAGTTAGCTAAGGCTAACGAGATTTGGCAGCAATTAGCACAAGAGCGTGATTACTACGGTTTTTTGGCTGCTGCGCGTTTAGGATTACCAGTCTCACTGAATGAAGAGCCGTTAAATGTTGACCCCAGCATTGTCGAACGAGTATCTCATGCGCCTGGTTTTAAGCGAGCAAAGGCTTTATACGAACTGGAAAGGTATACTCAAGCACGTCGAGAGTGGAACTACCTTACTAACACCTCAAGCAAAGAGGAAAAGCTTGCAGCATCCATATTGGCTGCTGACTTTGATTGGTACGACAGCACTATTTTTACTCTTGCACAGATCAAAGCTTGGAATTACGTTGATTTGCGTTTCCCGATAGCGTTTAAAGAGCTGTTCACTAAATATAGTGAGCGTAATCGAGTCGATGTTGCATGGAGCATTGCGATTGCTCGCCGGGAAAGCTCTTTCGCACCGGATGCACGCTCGAGTGCGGATGCTCACGGTTTAATGCAGCTGCTGCCAAGCACTGCCAAATACGTCAACAACCGCAAACGCGTGGCAAAAAATCGCCTATATCATCCGGCCACAAACATTCGCTTGGGGACCAGTTATTTAGAGTATTTGAAGCGTAAAAATGCTGGAAATGAGGTTTTGGCGACAGCATCGTACAACGCGGGTTATCATAGAATTAAGCGTTGGCTGCCGTCAGAGGCTATGCCTGCTGAGCTTTGGATTGAGCTGATCCCGTACCGAGAAACACGTGACTACGTAAAAAATGTGATGGCATATCGACAGGTTTACCATACCCGCCTTGGTCGTGATGGCAACATATTGGCAAGTATCTTGGATATGAAAATTGTGAAATAACCGCACATGGCTGGTGCTTAGACTCAGTTCGTCGTTTTTAGGTAGCAGCTATGATAGACTCGATAGTATGTGAATTTTTGAAAATGGGTACACCATGGATAAGTTAGCAAATTTATACGCAGAGCACATTGCCACGTTGCAACAGCGTACAAGAACGATAGTAGAACGAGAAGGACTGGATGGACTTGTGATCCATTCGGGGCAAGCAAAGCGTCAATTCCTTGATGATATGTACTATCCGTTTAAAGTTAACCCGCAATTTAAAGCTTGGTTGCCTGTTATCGATAATCCGCATTGCTGGATTGTGGTTAATGGCAGTGACAAGCCGAAACTCATTTTTTATCGTCCGGTTGATTTTTGGCATAAAGTGCCTGACGAGCCGAGAGATTTTTGGGCAGAGTATTTTGATATTCAACTGCTGGTTAAGCCAGATCAGGTTGAACAGTTACTGCCATACGACAAAGCAAACTATGCCTATATCGGTGAATATTTAGAGGTTGCACAAGCGCTTGGCTTTACTCAAGTGAATCCAGAGCCGGTGATGAACTTCTTGCATTATCATCGTGCATATAAAACTCAGTATGAAATGGCATGTTTACGTGAAGCAAGCCGTCTTGGCGTGCTTGGCCACATGGCGGCGCGCGATGCCTTCTTTGCTGGTGGTTCCGAGTTTGAAATTCAACAAGCTTATCTTAATGCAACTCAGCATATGGAAAACGATACGCCATATGGCAATATTGTCGCCTTGAATGAAAATTGTGCGATTTTGCACTATACCCATTTTGAGCGTAAAGCACCGAGTAAGCACTTATCATTTTTGATTGATGCCGGTGCAAACTTTAACGGTTATGCGTCAGATATTACCCGTACTTATGATTTTGCTAAACAAGGTGAGTTTGCCGAGTTGGTGAAAGTCATGAACGATCACCAAATTGAATTGGGCAAAGCATTACAACCGGGCAAACTATACGGTGAGCTGCATATCGATTGTCATAATCGTGTGGCGCAAGTGTTGAGTGACTTTGGTATTGTTAAGCTTGGTGCTCAGGCCATCGTCGAGAAGGGGATTTCTTCCACTTTCTTCCCTCATGGTCTCGGTCACCATATTGGTCTACAGGTACATGATATGGGCGGATTCATGGCTGATGAAGCCGGCACGCACCAAGCACCGCCTGAAGGTCACCCGTTCTTGCGTTGTACTCGTAAGATAGAGGCTAATCAGGTGTTCACTATTGAGCCTGGGTTGTACTTCATCGATTCATTGTTGGAAGACTTGGCGCAAACAGAAAACAAACAGTATATCAATTGGGATAAGGTTGATGCACTGAAGCCTTACGGTGGTATCCGTATTGAAGATAACATCATTGTGCATGAAGATAGACTAGAAAATATGACGCGAGATTTCGGTCTCGAGTAAGCTGACTTCTAGCGCTAAAAGTAAGTATATTTGGGGGCCGATTGGCTCCCTTTTAGTTTGGAACATTATGTCTGAATATTTCATTCCGAGTGAATCAATTAGTCATCATGAGGAAATTAAGAAAAGCACGTTTATCGTACATTTGGCCCACACGCCAACCATCGAAGATGCTAAAGCGTTTATTAAGCAGATTAATGACGCGTATCCTGATGCACGGCACAATTGTTGGGCACACATCGCAGGGGCACCAGGTGGCAGCCATGTGTTAGGGTTTTCTGATGATGGTGAGCCTAACGGGACCGCTGGTAAGCCAATGCTCAATGTGCTAATGGGATCAGGGATTGGTGAAATAACCGCGGTGACGACGCGTTATTTTGGCGGTATAAAACTTGGCACCGGGGGGTTGGTTAGAGCTTATGGTGGCACGCTTAATAACGCACTAGCACAGCTAAGCACGACTAAAAAAGTACCGGCTTCTATTATTGTTGGCCACAGTGATTACCATCTTCAAGGTGTGATAGAGCAGCTATTACAAAGCCAGTTTACAGTGCTAAATTTAGATAAAGAATACACGGCTAATATTACCTGGCAAATAGCAGTAGATAGTCGTGAAACACAACAAATCATTGATGCTATTTATGAATTAACCAATGGTGTTGTATTATTTAAGCAACTCAAGGAGTAGGTTCTACTTCTTTACATTCACTAATTAACCTCTGGTTAAATAACAAAAAGCGCAGCGTACAAAATGCAATTTCGTACCATAATAAAAATACTCGGGCAGTTAGTCGCTCTATTTAGTATCACTATGGTGCCACCAGCCATTGTATCTTTGATATACAAAGATGGTGGTGGTGTACCTTTTGTTTTAGCTTTCATTTTTAGTGTGCTGATGGGTTTGTTTGCGTACTACCCAAACCGCAAGGAAAACGGCGATCTTAAAGCCAGAGAGGGCTTCTTAATCGTTGTTTTATTCTGGTTGGTACTGGGATCGTTTGCATCATTGCCGCTCATTTTCTTAGATAAACCGAATCTATCTTTAGCAGATGCCGTGTTTGAAGCTTTTTCTGGGCTGACAACTACTGGGGCTACGGTATTGACGGGTATAGAACATTTACCCAAAGCGGTATTATTCTATCGCCAGCAGTTGCAGTGGCTTGGTGGTATGGGGATCATCGTATTGGCCGTAGCCGTTCTTCCTATGCTTGGGGTTGGTGGCATGCAGTTATATCGTGCCGAAACACCAGGTCCAGTTAAAGACTCAAAGATGACACCGCGCATTGCCGATACCGCCAAGCACCTTTGGTATATCTATGTGTCTCTAACGGCAGCTTGTACGCTGGCTTACTGGATAGCAGGAATGAATTGGTTTGATGCTATCTGTCATGCGTTTGCTACGATAGCTATCGGTGGCTTCTCGACTTATGACGCTTCTATGGGCTACTTCGATAACCCGCTCATTAACGTTATTTGCGTTATCTTCTTGCTGATTGCTGCCATTAACTTCTCGCTACATTATGCTGCTGTGTCGAGCCGCAATATTAAAGCCTATTTGCGAGATCCTGAGTTTAAAGTCTTTCTATTTATCCAGTTAGCGTTGGTAGTGATTTGTTTTGCGGTATTATCGTCAAGCAATGTCTATGAAACGGGTGATGAAACCTTAGATCAAGCGATGTTTCAGGCTGTGTCAATTAGTACGACTGCAGGGTTTGCGACCGATAGCTTCTCAACGTGGCCGCTGTTTCTACCTATTCTCTTGATTTTCTCTAGCTTCATTGGTGGCTGTGCTGGTTCTACAGGTGGTGGGATGAAGGTTGTGCGTGTCTTCTTACTCTATTTACAGGGGATCCGCGAGCTTAATCGTTTAGTGCATCCACGCGCTATTTACTCGATAAAATTAGGCCGCAAGGCATTGCCTGATAAAGTGGTGGAAGCAGTGTGGGGGTTCTTCTCGGCTTATGCGCTGGTGTTTGTGATTATTATGATTGCATTACTGGGGACGGGACTCGATAATATTACTGCATTTTCAGCAACTGCGGCCTGTCTAAATAACTTGGGCCCAGGATTGGGAAGTGTTGCAGCGCACTACGGCGACATTAGCGATGCAGCAAAGTGGATCCTTACTCTTGCTATGGTCTTTGGCCGCTTAGAGATCTTCACGTTGTTAGTCTTATTTACTCCTACCTTCTGGCGTGGGTAACTGTGCTTAAGTTGTGGGCTCTTTTGCTAGGAGCCTACAACTGACAGTACCACTACCTTGTTTCTGCCCTTTGTGACAAGTTGTCATCTTCCTTTTGAACTTCGCAAAGAAAAAGTTAATAAAAATTTCAAAAACTCGGATTTTCGGGGTTTTCAAGTGTCAGTATTTTTACAACGATTTAACTTGGAGGCGACGATATTGCTTGCCACACGCTTTTCAGATAAAGGGTTTAAAGTGATTGAGGGATTTGCTGCTAGCCATGAGCAGGACTTGGGTATGCAGCTTATAGAACGAAGCGTAATACAGTTAAATAGCTTAATCGATGAGGTCGGTTACTTGCAACATAACCAGCCCACATTAGGTAGTGCTCAATCATATGACTTGTTTCATCAAATTGGCTGTGAGAGTGGTATACGGTTTGTTGTTCAAGTGATTTCAGAAAATGAGCTCTGGCAAAAGCGCCAAATACCAGCGATTGTCGATGACTTCGAGACGGAGGGAGCAGGCTGCTTATTCAAACATGATGTCTCGGGTATATTATTTGTTGCTAAGCGTAACAGCGAACCTATGATGTTGTTTATTGAGGATAACGAGCTTGGTATGCCACAAAGTTCGCTTGAGGTACAAAGTAAAATGATGACGTTAAGAGATGGTGCGATAATATTAAAAAGCCATTTTTTAGTCAAATAGATGGATCTTTGCTAGATATTGCTGATGGTCGGGGAGTTGTAATTAATCTGAATTCAGTTTTAAATGGCCTTCCGCTAAAACTGCTACAATAAAAAAGTAGTAGAGTGAACTCAGGAAGGGTTGGATCCATGTTAAAAACTCAAGAGGTTGGGCAAGAAACTTTGCTCACCGCAATCAGCGCTGGAAGTATTGTTGATTTAGAAATTTGTTTACCGGCAAATAGTAAAAGAATAAAAACAGAATATGTCGGTATGCTACAAGGGGCGTTTTTAATTCTTAACCATCCCAACCCTAAGCGATTAGGCGCGGCGCTGGACTTTGTTATGGAAGGGACTTCGGTTATCGTTCGGGCTTTGCTCGAAAATGGTGATGGCCAAGTCATTGCATTCAAATCGCAAATCAAAGCGGTTTCAGTCCATCCCGCGCGGCTTATTTTTCTCTATTTACCCGAAAAGGTACAAACATACAAACTCCGCTCGCAAAACCGGGTGCCAACCTTAATCCCCGCTAAGTTTCACTGTCATGGCAGCAAAGATGTTGGGGTAATAAAGGACATCTCACTTGCTGGTTTACAGCTCGACTTAACGTCAATTGATGCTGAACATATGGAAGAAGGTTTAAAGTGCGAAGTGTTTATCGAAGGTAAAGAAGGGAATCAGATCTCGCTAGAAGGGGATATTCGGCGTATAAAAAGTCATGAGCAAATCGTCTCTCTAGGCATTCACTTAACCTCAGAACCAGAAATAATCCGCAGCGTATTAAAAGACTATTTAATCGATTTATCTATTTTTCAAGACCAACAAGATACCTAGTGAGTACGGCGCTTTACACCATTTAAATGAGATAATTCACCCTTAAAATTGATTGGAGAATTAACTCAATTGGCATTAAACGAATAAAGCGCTTACCTGGAAGAGTTTTTCCACAACACCGATTTGCTTTTTATCGATTAGGAACATGATCACATGGTCGCCAGAGAGAATTATAGTATCGTCATGTGCGATCAGTACATCTTCATCACGGACAATGGCACCGATAGTCGCACCCGGCGGTAATTTGATATCGCGAATAGCACGACCGACAACCTTAGAGGTGTTTTCATCGCCATGTGCTACAGCTTCAATGGCCTCTGCAGCACCTTTACGCAATGAATAAACGTTAACGATATCTCCACGACGAACATGGGTGAGTAGCGCTGATATAGTCGCTTGCTGTGGTGAGATGGCAATATCAATGTCGCCACCTTGCACGAGGTCGACATAGGCACCACGTTGAATAAGCGCCATGGTCTTTTGTACGCCCATACGTTTTGCAAGCATCGCAGCCATAATATTGGCTTCGTCGTCATTCGTCACCGCGATGAACACGTCTACTTGCTCTATATGTTCTTCTGATAGCAGTTCTTGGTCTGAGGCATCGCCACAAAAAACTACTGTATTATCAAGCGTTTCAGATAGTTGTGTGGCACGAGCTTGATTGCGTTCAATAAGCTTGACGCTATGGTTCTTGTCTAATGAACTTGCCAATCCCGCACCTATGTTACCGCCACCGGCAATCATAATTTTCTTGTAAGAGCGTTCGAGCTTTTGTAGCTCGTTCATGACCGCACGAATATGCTTGGTTGCGGCGATAAAGAAGACTTCATCATCGGCTTCAATTACGGTGGTGCCGAGTGGCTTGATGGCTTTGCCTTGGCGATAAATAGCGGCAACGCGGGTGTCGACGTTTGGAATATGCTCTTTTAATGCAGAAAGTGCATAGCCAACGAGTAAACCGCCGTAATAAGCTTTAACCGCCACGAGTGACAGCATGCCCTCTGCAAATTGCAACACCTGCAAAGCGCCTGGGTAATCTATTAGCCTGCGGATATATTGCGTTACTAGCTGCTCCGGTGCGATGTAATGGTCGACCGGTAGGTCGTCATTGTGAAACAGCTTTTCTTTGTACTTTAAGTATTGCTCAGAGCGGATCCGCGCAATTTTGGTTGGCGTATTGAAAATACTATAGGCAACCTGGCACGCAACCATATTAACCTCATCCGAGCTGGTTACGGCGATTATCATGTCGGCGTCCTCAGCACCTGCTTGACGTAAGATCTCAGGGTGAGCACTGTGGCCAGTGACTCCCTGTAGATCGTATTTGTCTTGCAGCTCTCTTAAGCGCTCGCCATCGATGTCGACAACGGTAATTTCATTTTCTTCACCGACGAGGTTTTCTGCCAGTGTCCCGCCGACTTGGCCGGCGCCTAAGATGATGATTTTCATATTGGTTATGGTCGATTTTCTATTATTGTTTTGTCAACTTTGCGTAGTAAAACCCATCACTCAATCCGGGTAATAGCTGCAAGCCTGGTTGTGTTTGTGTGTCTGCATCGTGCAAAGGTACAAGCGTTGCATCAGGGGTCGCAGAAAGAAAGCGTGCGATCTGTTGCTGGTTCTCTTGTGGTAGTACCGAGCAGGTAGCATAAACTAGTGTGCCACCGGGCTTAAGCAATGGCCAGATTTTATCAATAATTTGTGCCTGTAACGTCACCAAGTTATCAATATCAGAAGCACGTCTTAGCCATTTGATGTCCGGGTGTCTTCTAATAACGCCAGTTGCAGAGCAAGGTACATCCAATAAGATGCGATCATATTGCTCGCCATCCCACCATGTTTCAGGGTCACTTGCATCGCCCTCAAGGCATTTGGCCGACAATCCGATCCGTTCAAGGTTTTGCTCCACACGTAGCAAGCGATCACCATCAGCGTCAATTGCAGTCACTTTGGCGTCAGCTAACTCCAAAATATGGCAAGTCTTACCGCCTGGAGCGGCACAAGCATCAAGAATATTTTCACCTGCTTGTGGCGCTAATAATCTCGCGGCTTTTTGGGCGGCTGCATCTTGTACTGAGCAAGCGCCAGCGGCAAATTGTGGTAGCGCATAAACGTCAATCGGACTATCAAGCAAGATCCCGTCTGGGTATTCGCTATGAAGCTGATAGGCTATCCCTTCTTGGTCTAGCAGAGCTGCGTAATCGGCAGTAGAGAATTGCGATTGGTTTACACGTAGCCACATAGGTGCTTGTTGTTGATTCGCTTCTAAAATAGCTTGCCATTGAGTTGGGTAAGCGGTTTTTAGTTGATTGATAAACCAGCCCGGGTGGTTGTATAAACAAGCAGGGATTTCGGCTGCACTGGTTTCTAGTTCGACCTGATGACGTTGGAAGCTGCGTAAAATTGCATTAACTAAGCCTTTCATGCCGGGCGCTCTTAGTGGCGCAAGTGCGTTTACCGTTTCGGCGACTGCAGCATGAGCTGGTACGCGCATATGTTGTAGTTGGTAAATACCCACATACAGCAAAAACTGGAAAACACGGCGCTTACCTTTAAGCGGTTGCTCAAGTAACTGCTGGCAATAGTGTTCAAGTGAAGGCAAATATCTTAAAACGCCGTAGCAAATTTGCTGTAGCAAGGCTTTGTCTTTACCGTCTAACTGGCTGGTGGCAAGTGGTAATTGAGCACTTAATGATGCGCCTTTATCGACGACTTGAAATAGGGTTTGGGCAGCGAGCGCGCGTACATTACTCACGCTTCACCAACCTTAGTACCAATTGCTACCCAGTCGGCTCGACCATTCAAAAAGTCTTGTGCAGACATAGGCTTTTTACCTTGTGGTTGTAAGGTGTGAATTTCCAATGCCTGTGTGCCACAGGCAATTACGATACCGTGCTTGTCTACACGTAGCACATGGCCTGCATCACCTTGCTCGTCAACTACCTTCGCCTGCCAAATCTTGACGCTGTTACCCGCCATATTGGTAAAGCAAACCGGCCATGGATTAAACGCGCGGATGTTACGTTCAATTTGCGCAGCTTCCATCTGCCAATCAATGTCGGCTTCTTCTTTACTTAGTTTCTTAGCATAATTCGCTAGCGTATCGTCTTGCTTTTCTGGCGTGATCTCGCCCGCAGATAAGCGCGTGAGCGTATCGATCAGTGCATCAGGCCCAAGTTCAGCAAGCTTGCTGTAGAGATCTGCACTGGTATCAGTCGCTGTAATAGGGCAGCGGGCGATGTGCAACATATCACCGGTATCTAGGCCCTCGTCCATTTGCATGATGGTCACGCCAGTTTCATTGTCGCCAGCCCAAATAGCACGCTGAATAGGCGCTGCGCCTCGCCATCGTGGTAAAATTGAGCCATGAACATTCAGGCAGCCAAGTCGAGGAGTATCTAAAATGGCTTTTGGTAATAATACTCCGTAGGCGACAACAATCATGACATCGGCATCAAGTGCAGCTAGTTCTGCCTGTGCTTCCGATGTTTTTAATGATTGCGGTTGTAGCACTGACAGGTTGTGTTCTTGTGCTAACACTTTTACTTCACATGCTTTGAGCTTTTTCCCGCGTCCTGCTGGGCGGTCGGGTGGGCAGTACACTGCCACGACGTCATGTTGTGATTGTATAAGAGCGTCAAGGTGGCGCGCTGCAAAATCAGGCGTGCCTGCGAAAACGATACGCAAAGGATTACTCACGAAATACCCTAAAATCAGTTGGTTGGAGATTGGTTAAGCTTGCTTTGCAGCGAACTTAGCTTCTTTTTCAAGCTTCTTACGAATACGGTCACGTTTAAGTGGTGATAGGTAATCGATAAATAGCTTACCAACTAAGTGGTCTAATTCGTGTTGAATACAAACGGCAAGCAAACCATCAGCGTCCAGCTCATATGTTTCACCACGTTCGTTCGTTGCCTTTACCGTGACCGTTTCAGCGCGATCTACTTTTGCGTATGAATATGGTACTGACAAGCAGCCTTCTTCGCTCACTGTAGTACCATCGCGTTTGGTTATTTCTGGGTTGATTAATACGCGTGGCTCATCGCGCTCTTCAGAAACGTCAATAACGACGATACGCTGATGAATATCAACTTGCGTAGCCGCAAGGCCGATACCATTTTCATCATACATTGTTTCCAGCATGTCTTTAACTATTTGACGTACTTCGTCATTAACCTCTGCTACAGGCTGTGCAACAGTGCGTAAACGCTCGTCTGGAAACTTTAAAACTTCTAATATAGCCATGATTACCCTAAATCAATTTATCGTGTAAGCTAGTGTATGGTCTTATTTTAGCCATTCAAGTTCCCCTTTAACAGGTTTTGGTGGATAATAACCAAAAATAACCACAAGGAAGCCATCATGAAATATCCGATTGCTGCATTAATACTCGCTAGCTGCTCTGTTTTCTCTGTGAAAGCGGACACTTTGGCTGTAAAAGCAGATGCACCACAGCGTTATGTGGTGAAAAAAGGCGATACCTTGTGGGATATTTCAAAAATGTACCTACGTTCTCCATGGAAGTGGAAGCAATTGTGGCAGTGGAATCCTAGTATTCAAAACCCAGATCTGATTTATCCAGGAGACAGTCTTAAGCTACTTTACGATGAAAATGGCAATCCGATACTGGTGTTAGACAAAGGTGTGAAGAAGCTGTCACCGCATACACGTATTGTTAACCAAAAAGTGGCTGCTATTCCTACCTTGCCACTACCCATCATGGAACCGTTTTTGCGTTTCGAGCAAGCACTTTCTGAGTCGGAGTTTTCTGATAGCCCAATTGTACTGGGAGCTAATCGAAATATTAAAAATGCGACTCCGGGTCATCTTTTGTATGTTAAAGCTGATTTAGTAAAAGGTGGGCACTATGCCATCTATCGTCGTGGTGAAATCTATCGTGCAATAGACAGCCAACAATTGCTTGGCTTGGAAGCTGTGTTAGTTGGTTCTGGCCACGTGGTTGAGCAAGGTGACCTAGCTGCGGGGCGTCCGGCAAAGCTACAGTTAGAGGTTGCCAAACAAGAGGTTAGAGCTGGGGATATTGTACTACCCATATCTACCGGACAAAGCTTTCCGGCACAGTTTTCTATGTCTCGTCCTGAGGAGCAAACTTTGGGCCGTATTATTGCGAGCGATAATAAGCTCAGAGAGTTTAGTACCATGAGTGTTGTGGTACTAGATGTGGGCAGTAAAGCACAGCTAAAAGAGGGACATGTCCTTGATATTATAAGGCAATCACCTACAGTTATAGAAAGTCAACACGGTCCGCGCTATATTGAAGATGCATCACGACTTGACAAACTGATCACCGAAATGGGATCTTGGTTTGGTGAGGAAAACGATGACGATAGCGTGGTATGGCATATGCCAAAGGAAAAAGTCGGTGAGCTGATGGTCTTTAAAGTGTATGAAGACTTAAGCTACGCTATGGTTGTTGAAACTTCGGAGCCGATCCGCGTTGGTGATCATGTACAAGCATTCAAGGAAACTGCCAGTAACTAGGTGGTAGAATTTCTCCTTGAGTGAGTCAGTAAACTCAAGGAGAGAGTATGAAACAAGCTAAACTAGCTCAAGCTTTGGCATTAACCCTTTGCCAAGGGCTGGGTATCAAAACCATCACTGCATTACTTAATCACGTCTCCCTTGCGCAATTATTCACATTAAGCCAAGTTGAGCTTTGTCAGCTTGGGCTACAAGAAAATGTTGCAGCCAATTTAGCGAGCACAGATTGGTCTCGTATCGAGCACATATTGGCTTATTGTCAATGTCAGCAAATTCATGTTGTATCTTTGTTTTCTCCTGAGTACCCCGAGCAACTAAAAGAGATCTGTAACCCTCCCTTAGTGCTCTTTTGCAGAGGGAATATTGCGTTATTAAAACAACCACAAATTGCGGTTGTCGGTAGTCGTAGTTCAACGAGAACTGGGCTTGGGCTTGCGCATGAATTTGCACAGGGCTTAAGTCGCTCGGGGTTGGTGGTGACGTCGGGTATGGCGAGAGGGATTGATGGCGCAGCGCACCAAGGTGCACTTGATGTTCAAGGAGGAACCATTGCTGTGCTAGGGACAGGCGTTGATGTTGTTTACCCCAAACGCCATCAACGGCTTTATGAAGACATCGTACAGCATGGCTTGGTAGTAAGTGAGTTCTTACCAAACACTCAAGCAAATAGTAATCACTTTCCGCGGCGTAATCGCATAATCTCGGGTTTGTCTTTGGGTGTTTTGTTGGTTGAAGCCGAAGTAAAAAGTGGCTCGCTAATTACCGTACGCTATGCACTGGAGCAAAACAAAGAAGTGTTTGCGATCCCTGGCTCAATTAAAAATCGATTAAGTAGCGGTTGTCATTACTTGATTAAGCAAGGCGCAAAACTCACCGAAAATATTGAGGATATTTTGGAAGAAGTGAGCTTTTTTTGTGAAAACAGTCTATATAGTATAGAAATAGGGGAGCAAAAAGAGGAGCAATGTCCCGTATTAGAAAACCTTGGCTTTGAGGTGACGTCAGTCGACACTTTAACGCAAAGGACCCAGTGGCCAGTAGAGCAGGTGATTGCCAGACTATTGGACCTAGAACTCGAAGATAAAGTAGAGCGTGTACTCGACGGCTACATAAAACTCGCGAGGGGTTAAGAAGATGTTTGATATTTTAATGTATTTATTTGAGAACTATATTCACAGTGAGGCAGAAATCTTTGTCGAACAAAATGAACTCACCGATGAACTCCTTCGCGCCGGCTTTAATCAAGGCGAAATATACAAAGCGCTTGATTGGCTTGAGCAACTTGCAGATTTACAACACAGTGACGAAAACCCCTATTTAAATGCTAAACCGGACCATGCAACGCGGATCTACACCGACAGCGAATGCAATATGCTAGACGTTGAAAGCCGTGGTTTTTTAATGTTTGTGGAACAAGTCGGAGTGATTGACAGTACCACCAGAGAAATGGTGATGGATCGCTTATTCGCGTTGGATAAAACCTATATCAGCCTAGATGATTTAAAGTGGGTGATACTAATGGTGCTATTTAATGTGCCGGGTAAAGAACATGCTTATGCGCAGATGGAAGATCTGATTTTTACCGAGCCTGCATCTGTAGTTCATTAACTCTGCTCTAGCATGACAAGTTTCCTTCGGTAAGTTGAGGTCTTGACCTCAGCTTACCGCCTTTCAAATAATGGTTACTACTTAGTTGAAAACGCTGATATCAAATACTTGCAAGGGGGAATTTCCATCATTTCCTTGACCCTAAAAACGAGGCGATTATATTAGGCGCATATTTGCACAAGGGGGCGGTGGTAAAGCGATGAGTAAAATAGACCATGCATTATTTAATGCAGACAAACATGCATTAGAAAAAGAGTATGAAGTATGTCCAGAATGTGGCTCTGAGCTGGTAATCAAAAACAGTAAAAATGGTCCATTTATTGGCTGCGCTAGCTACCCGACTTGTGATTATATTCGCCCGCTCGCACATCATGATAGCCATGTAATTAAAGTACTAGAAGATGTGGCTTGTCCTGAATGTGGCAAAGATCTAGTGATAAAAAATGGCCGCTACGGCATGTTTATTGGCTGTACTGGGTATCCTGATTGCCACTATATTGGTCATGAAGATGCGCCACCCACAGCGGCGTTGCCTGCGTGTCCAAAATGCCAAAAAGGCAACCTAATTCAGCGTAAAAATAAGTTTGGTAAACACTTTTATAGCTGTGACACTTACCCAAGTTGTAAGTATACCTTGAACGCCAAGCCTGTAGAGCAGGCTTGTTCTGAGTGTCATTGGCCCGTGCTGGTGGAGAAAACCCGAGCGGGTAAAGCTGTGCTACAATGCCCGCAGAAATCATGTCAAAAGATAGTGGAAATACCGTGAGTAATGACAATAAAGCGGATGCTGCGACAATAACAACGCCCGAGTCGGCACTTCAAGCTGGCAAAGTGATCTGTTATCCAACGGAAGCCATTTATGGTTTAGGTTGTGATCCTGATAACCAAGATGCGGTCACTAAGTTACTAACAATCAAATCTCGACCCATAGAAAAAGGGTTAATCTTAATTGCCGACAATTATGGTCAATGTTTGCCCTACGTGGATGACAATAAAATCCCGATGGATAAGCGCGCTGATATTTTTTCGTCATGGCCAGGCGCCATTACTTGGTTATTGCCAGCGAAAGCCAGTACACCGCATTGGTTAACAGGGGGACACGACACTATCGCTATTCGTGTTACTAGCCATCCCATTGTAAAGCAGTTGTGTCAACGTTTTGGTAAGCCGATTGTATCTACCAGTGCCAATGTAACGGGTCAAACTCCAGTTGTTTCGTTGTCGGAAGCACGTAGCCAGTTTGGCTCGCAAGTTGGCTATTATGTTGAAGGGGAGTTAGGTGGCAATACGACCCCAAGCGTCATTAAAAATGCAGTGACTGGCCAAGTGATCCGAGGATAAAAAGTACCATGAGTAAAATAAACCTAGAGACCGTAAAAGCCTTTTTATTACAACTACAAGATAATATCTGCCAAGGCTTAGAGGCTGCCGATGGTAACGCTCAGTTTGTTGAAGATGCCTGGGAGCGTGCTGAAGGTGGCGGCGGTCGCACTCGCGTGATCCGTAATGGCGATGTTATTGAGCAAGGCGGGGTAAACTATTCACATGTTTTTGGCGCTTCCATGCCAGCCTCTGCGACGGCACACCGTCCAGAGTTAGCAGGCAGAAGCTTCCATGCCTGTGGGGTATCTTTAGTGATCCACCCGAAGAATCCCAATATTCCAACTAGCCACGCCAATGTGCGTTTTTTTATTGCTGAGAAAGAAGGTGAAGAGCCGATTTGGTGGTTTGGTGGCGGTTTTGATTTAACCCCATTTTATCCAGTTCTTGATGATGTGAAGCACTGGCACCAAGTAGCAAAGGATTTGTGCGCACCATTTGGTGACGCGGTATACGGTGACTACAAAAAGTGGTGTGATGAATATTTCTATTTAAAACATCGAGATGAGACTCGAGGTGTGGGTGGTTTATTCTTTGATGACTTAAACCAATGGGGCTTTGAAAAGAGCTTTGCATTTATGCAAGCTGTTGGTAATGGCTTCCTTGATGCTTATCTGCCTATTATTGAAAAACGCAAAGATACACCGTATAGCGAACAAGAGCGTCAATTCCAGCTATATCGCCGAGGCCGTTACGTTGAATTTAATCTGGTATGGGATAGAGGCACATTGTTTGGTCTACAAACAGGTGGACGTACCGAGTCTATTTTAATGTCGATGCCACCATTGGCACGTTGGGAGTATGACTTCCAGCCAGAGCCAGGATCGAAAGAAGCTGAGCTTTATAATTATCTTACACCAAAGAATTGGTTGGTGATGTAATAGAGTAAAAAAGGAGCCGAAGCTCCTTTTTTACTTTTAGCGGTTCACTTAGTTTAATTTAAATCCGCGCACTTGCTCATCCAAATCGCGCGCAAGGGTGAGCAACTCTTCACTGATCTGTTTAGAGCCATGGGCATCAACTAGCGAGCGCTCAGCATTATCGCTAATCGCCACTACGCTACGATTGATTTCTTCAGCGGCCAAGTTTTGCTGCTCAGTGGCATCGGCAATTTGCAGGTTTAAGGCATTAATTTCGTGCATCTGTGTCGAGATGTCTTTAAGCGCTTGTGCCACTTTCTTGACCTGATGTGCGCGGTCATCTGCTTCTTCGCAAGAAGCACTCATTGCTGCCACGGTTTGCTGTGCCTCGGACTGTAGCTTATCGATAGTACGTTTGATTTCATCGGTTGAGTCATGTGTTCGTGTCGCAAGTGTTCTGACTTCGTCCGCAACAACCGCAAACCCTCTTCCTGCTTCCCCGGCTCGTGCGGCCTCTATTGCTGCATTGAGCGCTAAGAGGTTGGTTTGCTCCGCGATACTACTGATCACTTCGAGTACTTTACCCACTTCTAGTGTTTGTGCTTGAAGCTGAGAAACTTGTTCTGCAGCTTGCCTTACATCTTGTGCTAATTGGTTGATACTTTGCTCAGTATGATTAGCAACAGCCATACTTTCCTCTGCGAGGTGATTGCTGCTATCCGACTTTTCTGATGCAAAGTGGGTGGTATTTTTTACTTCACTTGAAGAGCTTTCAAGCTCGTTAATTGCGGCTGCAACAGAGTCCGTCCCTTGTTTTTGCTCTTGAATGGCCAGCTCGGTAGTTTCCGCTGAAGCATATATAGATTCTGCTGAGTGAATAAGTATTTTTGAAGAGTTGGATAATTGCGCAATATTGTCTTTAAAGCTATCCATCATTTTATTGAAGTTAATCGCCAAGCGTCCAAGCTCGTCATCGACTTGGTCGTTTATTCGTAATGATAAGTCTTTGTTCGTCGTTGCGAGGCGCATGGTCCGGCCTAGCGTTTTTAGTCGTACTATGAAGAGCTTCCTGAAAAGTACGCCTAAAATTACAAAGGTGGTAATAAAGATAGCTGAGAGAAGCGCAGTGCTAAACCACGTATTAGTGTGTACCGTATTATCAATATCATCCAAAGAGTAACTGATCCGTACAACGCCGAGCACATCGCCTTCCTTTGCCTGATGACAACCCAAGCAATTTGTTCCTTTATAGCTTTCTTTGGCCACCATCGGCTTTAAATAAGTCATGATGCGACTACCGTCGCGCTGTTCAATAACTAAGGTTTCTTTCCCGTTCAATGCATCAAACTCAGCCTCAGAGTTAGGTGCTTGATTTACATTACCTGGACCGTAAAGCTTATTAACTTGCTCGGAGCGGATAATATGCGCATCTTCGATATTTGGATGATTGCGAATTTTATCACTCAGAATTTCACGGTTTGCCATGGTGCCAGTCAGCATCATAGTATTGATAGAATCAAAGTAATTATCTGCCAGTAGCTTAATATTACTTTCGACGGTTTCTTCAGCGAGCGTCTTTTGTTGACTGCTGCTACTAAGGATACTGGCAATCAAGACGAGCACGCCCGTCACTGCCAGTAACGCATAAATTTTATGTTGAATAGATTTCACACGCATCGCACCTGTACACAATTAGAACAGTGATTATGCATCTCTACTCAAGAACGGGATTTGACCTAGCGCAAAATAGCCGTGTAATTTTAATTAACTAATACTTTAGTTTTGTTCTTGATTAATCATATGTGTCGCAAGCTGAGCGAGGGACTGCCTTAATCCTTCTCTTAATAATGGGTTTCCTACCTCTAAGTCTAATGCTTTATTCATGCAGTGCATCCACTGATCCCGTAAATCTTGGTCGATAGGGAAAGGCATGTGGCGCATTCTTAGGCGTGGGTGACCATATTTCTCTGCAAATAAATCGGGCCCGCCTAACCAACCAGAAAGAAATTCAAAAAATACCTGTCTGATCCTATCTAATGGTTGTGGATGCATATCGTAAAGCGGCTTTGCATAGGGGTCGGTTGCCATAATATCGTAAAAACGGTTAGCAAGATCGCGGGCGCCTTGTTCTCCACCAATGATTTCATAAGGTGTTTTTTCTGGAGTGGGGGCACTATTTGTTTGTTCTACGGTTGCATCTTTATTAAAGATACGTTTAATTAACTGCTTCATAATGACTCTTTCAAGGCGCTCTTATAACGATGGACAAATACGCGGTATTCGGTAATCCGATAAAGCATTCTAAATCGCCGGCAATCCATGCGCAATTCGCACAGCAATGCCAGCAGCAATTAGAATACGAGGCTATTTTGGCACCAGAAGATGCCTTTATTCAAACTGCATCGACATTTTTTGCCCAAGGTGGTTGTGGTGCGAATGTGACTTTACCTTTTAAAGAGCAGGCATTTGCCTTTGCAGATACCCTCACCGAACGAGCTAAGCTCGCTGGTGCCGTCAATACCCTAATCAAACAGCAAGATGGCAGTATTACAGGCGATAATACTGATGGTGCAGGTCTGGTACGAGATCTCATGAAACACCAAACTAAACTTGAGGGAGCTAACGTACTATTGATTGGTGCAGGTGGCGCCGCCAAAGGCTGTATCTATCCGCTCCTCCAGGCCGGAGCAAAACGGATCGTCGTGACCAATCGTACGGAGTCAAAGGCATTGCAACTAGCAGAGCAATTTTCCTCGTATGGAGAGGTTACAGGGTGTGGCTTAAACAATACCCCCGACATTGGTTTCGATATTGTGATTAACTCCACCTCATCGAGCATCACAGGGCAAGTGCCAGATGTTAGCCCTACTGTTATTACATCCTGCGTAGTTGCCTACGATATGTTCTACAGCGACCAGCAAACAAGTTTCTTAGACTGGGTGGCGCAACATAATCAACAAACGCAATTGATTGATGGCATAGGTATGTTAGTTGAGCAGGCCGCAGAAGCGTTTTACCAATGGCGAGGGGTGAGACCTGATACGTCCGAAATATTTAGGCTTATTAGAGGGTAAATATGAACCAAGCAATACTGTTTAATGATGACATCAGTTATCAACAGGGAGAATTGACGTTTACGGCGATGGCCAATGGTCAGCTGATCCGCTGTAAAATTGCAACCAAGCTTGAGCAGGAAGCTGCAATAGCACACTTTGCTCAGCACCAATTCGATTATGAAATGCAGGCTGAGCAATTAATAGAGGATGAAGCGTTTAATGAGGCGGGAGAGATAAGTTTAGCTTTCCTCTAAATATTCATCTTTGAGTTCCACGTAATTTTGGGCGGACACTTTTAAAAATTGTAACTCTTGTTCGGTGAGGGGTCTGGCTTGTTTTACCGGACTACCGACATATAAAAAACCGGACTCAAGATTTTTATTAGGCGGGACAAGTGCACCACCACCAATAATAACGTCATCTCCTACGGTGACGTTGTCCATAATAATTGCACCCATACCTACGAGAATACGATTACCAAGTTTGCAACCATGCAACATGACTTTATGACCAACAGTCACATCATCACCAATAATAAGCGGGTAACCGTCAGGTACTGAAGTGCTCTTTCTTGTTAAATGCAGTACGCTGCCGTCTTGAACATTAGTTCGCTTCCCTATCTTGATGTAGTTCACATCGCCTCTGGCTGCAACCAATGGCCAAACGCTGCTGTCTTCGCCAATTTCTATATCACCGACCAAAACGGATGATTCATCAATATAAACGCCTTGTGCCAAGCGCGGGGATTTACCTTTATAACTTCTAAGCATGTCTAGATTACTCATCTCTCGTGTCTTGTGTCACTAGTGTAGAGTGTTGAATTGTAAAACTCTAGTACGAAAAAACTGCAAAAAGATAAGTAAAAGTGTCAAAAATAAGCGCTTCGCTTCATTTTTGCTCGAAAAAACGTTTTTTCGCAATTTTCTTTAAAAAAAGGGTTGCACTAAAATCGGATCGCCCTATAATGCGACCCCACTGACACGGGGCGCTACGCTGAAAAGCAAAGCAGCAACGAGTTAGCGTCAAATAAAACTTAAGTTCGAAACTTCTTCTCAAGAAATTCAAAATTAAGTGTTGACAAAAAATTGGGAATGCTTAGAATGCACACCCCTCGAAGCAACGAAATGTTTCGAAATGTTCTTTAAAAATATGAAGCAATCATCTGTGTGGGCACTCGTACAGATTGAGTTCTAACAGCAGATTCTAGTTCGCTAGATGACGCAAACAAATTTAGAGTCTCAATTGTAA